>JAGBHS010000112.1 GCA_017935385.1 Tidjanibacter sp. | reverse complement strand
GCCATCTCAAACTCAAACTGTTTTGTAAGTCTTATCTTTTTATTCATCTTTTTTGTTCAATCTTTTTTCCTTCTCACAATTATACCTCCCTCACTCCCTAAAACATATTGGAGTTCGAATTGAAACGATCTATAAATTGTATAAGTAACTTAATTACTATATAAAAAATAAAAACACAAAAGCCAAAAATTAAAATTGAAACTAACATTATTCAAAATACATAGAGGGTAAGCCACCTGTTATAAAATTACCAAAATATATGAAATAAAAACTATTCGTCGGAAAGATGGCTGACGTCTATCTGACGCGAGAAGGGCTGAGAAAGTGAAATAAGAGTCTCGGTATTACCCACACCCGGAATTTTGAGCATATCGTTCAAGGCACGCATAAGATGATCGTTATCAAGGCAATACATCTTGATCATCAGGTGATTCTTACCCGTCACATAGTGACACTCCACAACCTCTTTGATAGACTTCAACGCCTCTGCAATGGTCGGCCCCATGACCGGCTCGGTGACCTGTATGCCCACAATGGCACACACATCATAGCCCAAACTCTTGGGATCCACCTCCAAACTGGACCCTTTAATGATTCCCTGATCGGTGAGTTTCTTCACCCTCTGATGAATGGCGGCGCCCGAAATACCACACTCTCTGGCAATCTCCAAGAAAGGCATACGTGCATTTTTTACCAAAAACTGCAAAATCTTCTTATCAATCTTATCAATATTCACTTTGCCCATATTTTAATTTAAAACTTTAATCCATTAACCATTTTTTACGAAAGTCCTTACGGATTATCACAAATATACGTTTTTTTCCTTAAAACAGTACCACAAAAGCCCTTTTTATGCGAAACATAAGCAGAAACACATTTCATTTTATTACCAGAAAGCCGGTTAACATCAACCTTTACACGGAAAATTATGACAATTATTGACCTCCAATCGAACAGTTTTTGTTTTTCTTCTATCAACAATGGAATAAAGTTGTTGTAAATAAAACTTATAACTATTTTGAATTGCGACAAAGAAAAACTAAATTTGCAAGATAATAGAAGGAAATTTTATAACCATTATATTCACATATTATGAAAACTATTGACAGCTACAATTTTAACGGCAAAAGAGCAATCATCCGTGTGGACTTCAACGTGCCCCTGAATGATTCGTTCCAGGTAACGGACAACACCCGTATCCGTGCTGCCATCCCCACCATTAAGAAAGTTCTCGAAGGTGGCGGTTCTGTAATTCTGATGTCACATCTGGGCAGACCCAAAAAGAACAATGACGAGAAATTCTCATTGCAGCACATCATTCCCGAAGTGGAGAAACTGCTCGGTCAGAGCATTATCTTCGCCGGCGACTGCATGGGTGACAAGGCAGCCGAGTTGGCAAAAGAGCTCAAACCCGGTCAGGTAATGTTGCTCGAGAACCTCCGTTTCTATGCAGAGGAGGAGGGTAAACCCCGCGGACTGAAAGAGGATGCTACCGATGAGGAGAAAAAGGCAGCCAAGAAGGCCGTTAAAGAGAGCCAGAAAGATTTCGTAAAACGTTTGGCTTCATATGCTGATTGCTATATCAATGACGCATTCGGAACTGCTCACCGTGCTCACGGTTCGACAGCTCTGATCGCAGAGTACTTCCCCGAGGACAAGATGTTCGGTTACATCATGGAGGGTGAGTTGAAAGCCATTGACGGCGTTATGCAGAATCCGCAGCGCCCGTTCGTTGCTATCGTTGGTGGTTCGAAAGTTTCTACCAAGATCACCGTTATCACCAAGTTGCTCGAAAGAGTTGACAGCATCATCTTCGGTGGTGGTATGACCTATACTTTCAAAGCTGCTCAGGGTGGCAAGATCGGTAACTCTATCTGCGAGCCCGACCAGTTCCAGACAGCTCTTGATATTCTGAAAGAGTGCGAGGAGAAGGGTGTTAAGGTTGTTATGGCCGAGGACGCTTTGATTTGCGACAAATTCAGCGAGGATGCAAACACTCAGATTGTAGCGGCTGATAATATTCCCGACGGTTGGGAGGGTGTTGACATCGGTCCCAAATCGAAACAGGCATTCCACGATCACATCATGCAGTGCAAGACCATTCTTTGGAACGGTCCCGTTGGTGTATTCGAGATTGAGAAGTTCTCTACCGGTTCGAAAGCTGTTGCTGAGGCTATCGTAGAGGCTACTGAGCAGGGTGCTTACTCACTGATCGGTGGTGGTGACTCGGTTGCATGTATCAACAAATTCGGCATGGCCAAGAAGGTAAGCTATGTATCTACCGGTGGCGGTGCTTTGTTGGAGTACATGGAGGGTAAAGAGTTGCCCGGTGTTGCAGCAATCAAGAACAACTAATTCACACGAATTAATAACGAAAAAGGCGCGAAAATAATTCGCGCCTTTTTTTGTATCATTACCCCTTTTTTGCAGAAAAGGAGTTGAGGTGCTTGACAACCATGGGAAATAGCAACGTCAATATTTCGCACCGCAGAACTCTTTGTTTAAAATTATCTGGGGCCTCCGGGACCACCCATCGGGCCGCCCATGCCACCGCCAAAGCCTCCAAAACCGCCACGATTCTCACGACCTCCTCGGCCTGTGACGATTGACAGAATCTGACTTATGCGATTCTCGCGTTCTGCCACATTCATACCGGCTTGCTCGCGCCATTTAAGCAACTGTTCGGGCGTGAGAAGCGCCTCTATCTTCTTGTCACTCTGGGCGTAAATTTTGTCCAACTCTTTCAGGTTGCCCTCATCGAACATGGCCATCACATTGGGACGACGACGTTCTCCATCGGGACGACCCTGCGGTCTTTCGCCTCGCTGCATCTGCTCTCCCTGCGGTCTTTCGCCACGTTGCATCTGCTCTCTTTGTGGCATTCCGCCGCCCATACCGAAGTTACCTCCCATATTACTTCGTGCGGCCAGAACCACATTTGCAACTTTCTCGTTCTCGGTTTGCACTATTTTTCTAATCTTCTTTGCCTGTTTGTCATCCAAGCCCAAGTTTCCCTGCATAACCATCATCTGAGACTCCGTCACGGGCGTAACATCAATTATTGTTGATGCACCCATTCCGCCTCCCATGGGCATAAACGGCATACCTCCACCTCCCGGCGGTTGGGCAAACAAGACTGTTGCCGCCACAACGGCAAACAGCGTCAAAAAAAACTTTTTCATAATTTTCGATGTATTGTATTGTTGTGATTTGTTGTATTGTTATTCGATGGTGATGAAGTAGGGCATCATGGCCTGTACGCCCGAGTTCTCAACAATCTTTCTCACCGCATTGTAGTATGTCAAAGCATCATCGGTAAGATTCTTACCCATCGCCACACGTACCGCAGCCGAAAGTTGCTGCATCATGGCGGTAAAACTATCCTGCTCACCAAGAATCTCAACCACTCTGAAATCGTCCACAACACCTGCTCTGTCAGCAGCCAGTGCAATGGCATCCTTCAAGCCGCCAAAACCGTCTACAAGGCCGATATTCGCAGCATCAACGCCACTCCAAACACGACCCTCGCCAATCTTGTCGACTGCCTCAAAAGTCATATTTCTGCCCTCGGCAACGTGGTTTACGAAAGTGGTATAAACATCCTCCACCGACTCGGTCATCTTGGCAATCTCAACGCTTGTCAAAGGACGCATACCGTTACCCATATCGGCATGTGCGGCGGTTTTTACCACGTCCACCGTCAGACCCAGATTCTTCTCCAATGCCTTGCCCACACTAGGAACAACACCAAACACACCGATAGAACCGGTAAGAGTGGTGCGGTCACTCAAAATAACGTCTGCCGGACTGGCAATATAATATCCTCCAGATGCGGCATAGCAGCTCATAGAAACAATCACGGGTTTCTGCTCGCGCAACAAAGTGACCTCTCTCCAAATCTCCTCCGATGCCAAGGCGCTACCACCCGGCGAGTTGATGCGGAAAACAACAGCCTTCACATTCTTGTCCTTACGTGCCTCCTGCAACTTCTCCATCATGGCTCCGGGAGTGATGTCGGCAGCTCCTTTACCATCCACAATCTGACCGTCGGCATAAATAATGGCAACCTTATTCTTAGAGATCTTCTTGCTGCTGATGGTAGCCAACGAGGTGTAATCGCCCAATCTGATGCTCTCAAACTTTTCTTTATCAATATCTTCTTTGCTCTCCTCGGCCTTCTCATCCTCGGCTTCGGCACTCTCCTCGCCTTTGATAAGGTCGGCAATGATAACATTCACCTGATCCTCATAAAGCAACTCGTCAATAAAGCCACACTCAACAGCATCGGCTGCCGTAACCATGGTCAACTCATCGGCATACTGCTGCAACTTATCGACCTCAATACCACGTGCCTGCGAAACATCATTCAACAACGTGTTCCACAACGAACCGGTCAATGCCTCCATCTGCAAACGGTTGGCAGGACTCATGTGATCCATCATATAGGGCTCAACGGCCGATTTGTAGGTTCCGTGACGGATGATATCAACATCAATGCCGAGTTTATCAATCAGGCCTTTGTAGAACATCACCGAAGAGGCCAAACCACTCCAATCCAATGCGCCCTCGGGATTGAGATAGATCTTGTCGGCCACCGAAGCCAACCAATACATACCCATCGAATAGGTGGTGGTATAACTGATGATGAACTTGCCCGACTCCTTGAAGTCAACCAAAGCAGCTCGCAACTCCTCCATCTGGGCATTGCCCTGAACACTGCCGGCACCATCGAAACGAAGATAGATACCTTTGATGTTGTCATCGGTCTTTGCCTGCTCCAATGCGGTGATAACCTGATATATAGTGAGGGTCTTGGAAGCACCTCCACCAAAACTCATGCTCAACATCGCCATCGGGTCGGTAACAGGTGAGTCCACTATATTCTCATCAAAACCGAGAGTCAGTACCGAATTGGGTTTCAATTCAACAGTTGTGCTCGAAAAAGACGACATGGCACCCGCAAAAATAATGATGCTTACTGCAAATAACAGAATACCTGCAACTACCATAGCTGCCAAAGTACCCCAGAAACTTTTGAAAAATGTTTTCATATAT
>JAGBHS010000111.1 GCA_017935385.1 Tidjanibacter sp. | reverse complement strand
CCTTTGTTGCAAAGAGTTATTACATTGGTGCAAAACAATAATGAGCTCTGAAATAGGAACGGTTGCCATCTCGTTACCCAATTTCCATGCAACCCGAATAACCGTTTAATTCTAAGATAATTGCAAATTCTGCGATTTTTTATTAAAAAAGAACAAATTTTCATCCATAGGTACAATAAAACGGGCCATCGGCTCGTTATGAAAATAAAAACAGACTGCCTATGGATGAAATTGACAAAGCTATCAACGACGATTTTTTAACAGATGACGAGCGAATGTTGCACTCGGATGTGATATGTGGCGAGGCAGACCTCTTCTATTTGGACTGTTTCTTGAGCGAGATGCTCCGCCCGTCAGAGCTGTAAGGTGAAATGAGTTAATTAATTTAATGACTGCGAATGCCCGACCATCGTGTCGGGTATTTTTTTGCTGTAATTTCCACCATTATGCTTCAGGAAACAGCCGTAACGGCTGAATTATGAATTATGAATTTTGAATTATGAATTTTCCCCCCCCCAAAAAAAAACGGCCGTGTCTCCGAAGAGGCACAGCCGACCAGCAATCAAAAAACCATTGTTCTACAAAAAGAGTTTTCTCTTTCGGGGCGTGATTGCTTGCCCACCCCACCAACCCGAGGCCAGCTAAAACCGAGCCTCACGGTCTTATATCTCTGTTCTCGGCACGTTGCCGAAATCCATTTCAAAACAAAGAGGAACGGAACAAAACCAATCGAATCTGCATGATCCGCTCCTCTGCGAATTGCCACCCTAACTCCGCTGCGAGAGGGCTATCGAATGCCAAAATCGATGACTACACTCCGAATTGTCGCGGGATTCGGTTGCATCTTCGACTCATAGCCAGGCGCGCCATAGCCACACGCACTGCATCGAGAAGTTGGCAATCAAGTGGAGATTCTCCCTACGATGGAGGCTCCGTTGAGGGCTTCACCCTCTGTTCATACGCCTTACAAGTGGCGTAGGTATCATTTTCCGCCCTGCCCGCCCATCCAGAGGGGCAGAGCGCGAAAGTCGTCGTAATTAGTTCTTCTTACCGAACTTGAAATCCAAGCCAATACCGAAGGCGTCAGATGTGCGCTTGTAAACATCCACGTAGGGAAGGTTCTGGTAAGAGCCTGTTGAAGTAGCCTCGTCGTAGAGGGTCTTCATATAACCTGCGTTGAGGCGGATAGCGTCGGTGATGTTGAACGCGAAACCAAGAGCTACCGACCAAGAAGAGATCGAGAAGTTCATATCTGAGTAGTAAGCCTCGTTGAGGTTGAGCTGCGTACGCTGCGCACCAGCCGATACCAACCAACGATCCGAAATCTGCCACTCGGCACCTGCGAGGAACTCGTTGGTGTTACCCTTGATAGCGGCATACTGGCCATTGTAAACGGGAGCAGCAACTGTCGATGACTCCATGGTGTTCTTTGTGAAGCTGTTCTTTGCAGCCTTGTCGAAGTAGTGGTTCCAGCCGAGTGAGATCTTCACGTCGCCAATCTGACGTGATGCAGCAACAGCCAAGAGTGCGGGAGTCTCGTTCTCCACCTTTGCACCGTCGGGGAAGATGCCGTTGATAACGGGATCCTTTGCCGATACCTCGGCAGACTCAATCTCCAACTCGGTAGCCATCTTGAACTCATACTTTACCGATGCAGCCCACTTACCATTGTTGAACGCTACGGCCAAGATGGGGCTGATAGAGTGACCCTTCTGCTTAACATCGAGGATGTGATCCGAAGTCATAGCAGCATACTGTGCAGCAGCACCAGCCAACGCGGGATTCAAAGCACCCAACGCTGCACCTGCCTGCTGGAAGAATGTAGCTGCAGGCATCATCTGACCCGAAAGACCCAAAGCTGCGCAAGTGGGGTTGGTCTGGATGTTCTTCATGTGACCCTCATAGCCGTTAGAAGTTGTGCTGTAACGCACCATAGCAACTACCGAGAAGTGCTCGGCAAAACGGTAAGCAGCACCGAGGTTGAACGCCAAAGTCATCGAAGAACCCTTCAACATCATATCCATTGAGTACTGGTTAGCCGAGAGACCGAATGAAGAACCAAGCTGTGAGATAGCACCGGGAAGAACCGAGAACTGACGCTCGAAAGATGCCAAGCCGCCGTCGTACTCGATGGTACCACCACCACCGTTAACACCCATACCAAACATCACAGCCCAACGGTTGTGCTTCCAAGTGAGGTGAAGGCTGGGGATCACGGGAGAGAATACGCTACCCTTGAACTCCTTTGTTGCCTGACCGCCGTTCAATGCGCCCATAGCGAAGGGAGCGAAAGTAGATGTTGTCGAACGAGTCTGATATGCAAACTGGTTACCAATGCCGAGGTGCCAGCCATCAGCCATAAATACTGTACCCGCAGGGTTGAAATAAACTGCATCGGGATCGAGTGAAGTACCACGCGCAGGGTTACGCAAGAACGATGCGCTCTGGTTTGTGTTGGTCATAGGACCGCCCGCAAACGCCGAAGAGGCGATTGCCACAGTAGCCACAAGGGCCATAAGTGTCTTTGTAAAAATCTTCATACTTAAATTTTTTTGTCGTATCATCTCCGCCTATTTTAACTCTTTTTTGCGGACGTTGACACAACTCTTAAGAGTTGAGCAACCGATACGATAGTTAATTTTTTGGTTTTTTATTTTTGCTGAAATGGTTTCTCCTGTAAAAATTCGATGCCCGAAGGCGACCTTTTTCGGATGCAAAAGTCAGTTAAAAATCTCGAATGGCAAAATATATGTGGTTAACAAGGCTTGAAAGTTGCGAATCACAGGCTTGGAGGGATAAAACGCACTATTTTGTGGCGAAAATGCCCCAAAAAGGGCACTAAATCATCCAAAATCAATGTAGATTATTGGTTCTATTAAAACTTCGCCCCTAATTTAGGGGAGATGTCACGTAAGTGACAGAGGGGTATAACTATTCCCATCCCGCAGGTCAATACGATCGTCATTCCACAATTACTGCACGACGTGAGGGTGTAAGTGCGCAGCCGTATATCTGCAGTAATTGATTGGAACACTGCGAGTAAGCGAGGGCAGAGGGTGCTGGCACACTTTGCCGAGCGGGAGCAGGGAAAAGCCGACTTTATGTCGGATTAATCTACCTTTGGGAATTACTACCTTACAGGTACGAACTTGGTAGCGAGATTTTATATAAGGTTGATGCCAGTCAATTGGGTAAGGGTAACT
>JAGBHS010000110.1 GCA_017935385.1 Tidjanibacter sp. | reverse complement strand
CTCGTCATCGCAAGCCAACACTCCCGACAAGCGTTCTGCCTTCAAAGCCTGCCCACCGAAATCACTCACACATCCCTTCACGGGCAACACATAGTCCGCCACCGCAAGGCACTGTCCACACCTCTCGGCATCCTCCTCGTCAACCACCGCAAAATGAGCCTTCGCATCGATGGTCAGCAACCCTATCAGGTCGGTATAACGTTCCCAAAGCTCCTCAACGCCCACATTATGGGGATGCAAAATGACTATCTCCAACTTTACTGCCATAAAACATACTATTTGTTCATCTACAAAGATACGCTTTTTCGTCGCATAACTACCGAAAATCTTATCCCATAACACAAAAAAGCATTAAATTTGCACCGTATTTAACCGACAAAGACACAAATATATCTGAAAATCATGGGCGAAGATACCAGAATAGACAAATGGCTGTGGGCCGTAAGAATATACAAAAGTCGCAGCGAGGCCGCCGATGCATGTCGTAACGGCAAAGTCACCCTCAACGGAGCACAATGCAAACCCTCCAAAGAGATAAAATGTGGCGACATAATCACCGTAAAGAAGGTACCCATTATGACCTATACCTGGCGCGTGAAAGAACTCGTAGGCAACAGGCAGCCAGCAAAAAACGTCCCACTCTATGCCGATAACATCACGCCGCAGGAGGAACTCGACAAACTCAACATACCGCGCGAAACCATCTTCATCATGCGTGACCGAGGAACGGGTCGCCCCACAAAAAAAGAACGACGCGACATGGAAGAAATGATGGACACTCTCTTCCTCGACGATTTTTAATTCATTTGGGAGTTCAGGAATACTTATCAGTTTATTTGAAGTTTTTAATCATTAATAGTTAATTGCAGCCGGCAACTGCGGGAAGTAGCAATATCAGTATTTAGCACCACAGAATTCTTTGTTAAAAAATGGTTTGGCAATTGTTTATATCGTTTCTGAAAATCGGAGCCTTCACCTTTGGTGGTGGTTACGCCATGATTCCGCTTATACAGAACGAGGTGACCAACCGTCGCAAATGGCTTACCGACGACGAATTCCTATCCCAACTGACCATCGCCCAATCCCTGCCCGGCCCCATATCACTCAACACCTCCGTCTTTGTGGGGTACAAGATGAGAGGTCTGACGGGAGCCATAACCGCCATGCTGGGAGTAGTAATCCCCTCTTTTGTGACAATTCTCGCCATCATCATACTCTTCTACGACTATCAACATGCCCCCATGGTGCAGGCCGCGTTCAAAGGAATGCGCCCCGCAGTAGTGGCCCTCATCGCTACTCCGGTACTGAAATTCATGAAAGGAATGAGTTGGTGGAAGATAGCCTCGGCCATTATAGCCGCCATAGTTGTTTGGAGATTGGGGGTTTCGCCCGTCTATTTCATGTTATTAGGAGCCGCAGTGGGCATTTATGCAGCGTTCAGAGCCGAGAAAGGAGGTCAAGGATGATCTATCTGCAACTGTTGTGGAGCTATCTGAAAATCGGTTTTTTCGGATTCGGAGGCGGATATGCCATGCTATCACTCATCCAGAACGAAATTGTGGTGCAGAACGGCTGGCTGACAAATGCCGAACTTGCCGACATTATCGCCGTATCACAAATCACGCCCGGCCCCATTGCCATAAACAGCGCCACCTATGTGGGTTATATGGTTACGGGCGATATTTTCGGTTCTCTGTTGGCCACGTTTGCCGTCTGCCTGCCACCCATGACTCTGATGGTTCTTGCCACACGTTTTTACCTGAAACTGCATGACAACAGATATGTAAGCAGCGTCATAGAGTACATGAAACCCATGATGGTGGGTATGATAGGTTCGGCCGCCCTGCTGTTGTTCAACAAGGAGACCTTCAAGCGCAT
>JAGBHS010000109.1 GCA_017935385.1 Tidjanibacter sp. | reverse complement strand
GAGACGATTGAGGTTGACGGTGTTGAGTACCCCGTTTACAAGATGGAGATCTCGAATACCTCTCACCCGTTCTACACAGGTAAGATTAAATTGGTTGACACTGCAGGTCGTGTTGATAAGTTCATGCAGCGTTACCAGAGACACTACGACAAGAAGAAATAAATATATTTCTCCTTATGAGGGAGTAGTTTACGACAGAGATGTCGGGACGGTTTCGTCAACTCGACCGATAAGGTCCGGAGCCGTCATAAAGAATGAGACTCATAAATGGTGCGAGGCACTGTTTGTGAGTCTTTTTTTAACGGCACAAAGTGTGTATGCTTATAGTCGCTTGTCCGATGGTTGTGGATGGGTGAGGTAGGAGAGGGAAATAAAAAAATATCAGATTATGGCAATAATGGTTTTGTTGGCAGTCCTTGGATTGATTGGGGCGGTTTCGGGTGCAACATTTTTGGTTAATGGTGCGTCGGCTGTTGCACGCAGGATGCATATCTCGGAATTTGTTATCGGTATGGTAATAGTGGGAGTGGGTACTTCCATGCCTGAGATGTTGGTGAGCATGTTTGGTGCGATAGGTGGTAGTGGCGATGTGGCTATTGGTAATGTCGTCGGTTCAAATATTCTTAATGTACTCTTGATATTGGGGACAACCATGCTTATCAAGCCGGTCCGATTGACAAAGAAGGGTCTGATGATGGACGTGTTGATATGCCTTGCGGTCTCGATACTGTTTTATTTGCTGGTGTTCGGATTTTCGATTGAACGAGGTGGCGAACTGTCAAGGGGTGAAGGTATTGTTGTGTTGATGCTGTTTGGCCTGTTTTTGTGGTATTCGTTTAAGACAGGTCAGGAGAATGGAGGAGAGCAGGGTGCGGCCGTTAAGGAACAGACGTCTTGGTGGAAGAGTTTCGGAAGTATAATTTTTGGATTGGCTTTCCTGATAGTAGGTGCCCGATTGTTTGTTAATGAGGCGGTTGAAATTGCCCGAATGTTGAATGTCAGCGAGTCGTTCATTGCCATTACATTGTTGGCTGGCGGAACCTCGTTGCCCGAACTGACGGTGTCGATTACAGCTGCGGTAAAGGGTAATAATGAGATGGCACTCGGAAATATTATAGGTTCTAATCTTTTCAATATCCTTCTGATTCTTGGATTGTGCTCTACCATTACGCCGTTGCAGGCGACAGGAGTGGGCCCGTTTGATATGGCGGTTATGATCTATTCTGTATTGATGATGGTGTGGTGGGTGGCCGCATATAGAACGAAGGCGGTACCTCGTTGGCAGGCGTTGCTATTGTTGTTGTCATATGCCGCATACATATACTTCATTTCATAAGGTGTTTGTATGGAATCCTCTCGCAAAACAAAAGCCCTGACCAATTGCGGTCGGGGCTTTTGTTTTGTGAAAAAAGGTTGCATGTTATTTCTTGGACATGACGGCTGCAACAGAGAGGAATATGCCAAGCACGATACTCAGTGAAGCAGCAAACAAGACCTGAATGTTGGCGGGCAGGAGGAAGGTGATGGTGTGGGCGGGAACCCAAAACAGAGGGATGGTCTTTTTGAAGACAAATCCCCACTGCACCTTCCAATTTAAACCGGCCAAGGCTTCTCCGAACGGAACGGGAGTGGTTATGGCTTTCCATAGACTTCCATTGTTTGCCAGAATGTTGGAGTCGCTTATCTTGTGCAGGGTCATGAATACGGGTGCAAAAAGAGTGTTCATCAACAAAGAGATGAAGAAAGCGCTGATGAGTTTTGTTGCTGTAAACCCGCCTGCCATAGATGCGACAGCGCCGTTAAGTCCGAATCCTTCAAGCACAACGGGGGTGCCGGTAGAGAAAATCTTCATGGCTGCCGCAATGAGTACACCGAAGAATCCCCACACGATTGCGCGCGGAAACAATCCGAATCCTTTGTAGCTGTAAACGCCACTCTGTATGCGCAGACCAATCATCTCGCCTATGGTGGAGAGAATCATGAATTTGAGGAATGCCATCGCATATGGATGGGCTGCGGTGGATGATTTGAACCATTCGGCTGCTGTGTCAAACATGAAGAATGGAGCTAATAATACAACAATTGCCGCAATGAATAATATATCTTTCGTGCACTTTTTCATGGTCGTTCCCTTTCTTAAACTTTTGCGAGATTTTCGATTGTAAGGGTGTTGATTCCGCACGAATCAATGACCCGCTGTGCTGCACAGTTGTCGTTGGTGCGGATAATGGCAAAGGCATGGTTCTCGATAGAGAAGCAGTACATGTACTCAATGCTTACGCCGTTGGCTGAAAAATAGCGCAGATTCTCAATGAAAGAACCCGCTTTCGAGTTGGTGGAGATGGCGAAGACTTCGCTTATTTGAGTGCTTACATTGTTCTCTTTAAGTACGCTTTGTACCTTGTCGGGGTCGGAGGCTATAAGGCGGAATATGCCGTATTCGGAAGTGTCGGCTACGGTGCCGGCAATGATGCGAACATTGGCGCGACCGATTAGCTCCATGATTTCGTGCAGACGTCCCGATTTATTCTCAATAAATATGGACAGTTGTTTGATGGTTGCCATGTGTATTGCGTTTTTATGTTATTTTTCACGTTTGTCTATTACCCTCACCGCCTTGCCTTCCGACTGAGGAAGCGAACCTTTGTCGACGAGTTTTACGCGTGGAGTGAGCAGAATTTCGTCTTTCAGTCGGCGTGTGATCTCTTTTGTGAGAGATTGAAGCTGTTGGAAGTCATCGGTAAACAGGCTGCCCAATTCCACCTCGATGAAGACCTCGTCATTGCTGTTTACATTCTCAATGGTAATCAGATAGTTGTTGCCAAGCTCGGGGAACTGCATCAGTATCTTCTCTATCTGCATCGGGAAGATGTTCACGCCTTTTACGATAAACATATCGTCGCTGCGACCTTTGATGCGATCTATGCGGCGGTGTGTGCGTCCGCAGGGGCAACTGCCGGGTAGGATGCGGGTCAGGTCGCGGGTGCGATAACGAATCATGGGCATGCCTTCGCGGTCGAGTGTGGTGAGAACCATCTCTCCGATCTCTCCGTCGGGAACGGGTTCGAGGGTGTCGGGATTGACAATTTCGATGAGGAATGAGTCCTCCCACAGATGGAGTCCGTTCTGTTCTTTGCACTCAAACGCAACGCCCGGTCCACTCATCTCGGTCATGCCGAAACAGTTGTAGGCTTTTACGCCGAGTTTTTCCTCTATCTTTTTGCGTGTGCCCTCTGTGTGGGGTTCCGCACCGATTATGAGTGTGGTGAGTTTTGTGTCTTTCTTGGGGTCAATACCCATGTCGAGCATAACATCGGCCAGACGTAAAGCGTAGCTCGGAATGGCATGGATGGCAGTGGTGCCGAAATCTTTGATGAATTTTATCTGTCGAAGGCTGTTTCCTGCCGCAGCGGGAACGGCCATGGCGCCAAGTCGTTCAATTCCATAGTGGATACCAAGTCCGCCGGTGAACATGCCATAGCCCGACGAGTTCTGGAATACATCGGTGTTGCGCAGTCCCACCATGTAGAAACAGCGGGCCATACGGTTTGCCCAGCAGTTAAGGTCGTGCTGGGTGTGGCAGACGACGGTAGGATTGCCGGTTGTTCCGCTTGACGAATGAAGTCGTACGATGTTTTTCATGTCGGTGGCAATCAGCCCGAATGGATAGTTCTCACGCAAGTCTTGTTTGGTGGTGAAGGGAAGCTTGCGCAGGTCGTCAAGAGAATTGATTGAGTCGGGTGTTATGCCTAATTTCTCGAATCTCTCTTTGTAGAAAGGTGCATTGAACGCGTGCTTTACGGTAGCCTTCAAGCGTTCCAGCTGCATTTTTTTCAGTTCTTCACGAGAAATGGTTTCGATTTCGGGATTAAAGAAGTTGCTGTCACTCATTGTGTTATGTGGTTTTTGTTTGTTCTATGTCTGTTTCTGTGTTTCTTTTTGTAAGTAATTTCAACTACAAATATATGAAATTATTTCTATCTGCCTACAACACTATTGTAAAAGTAAAAAATATCTTACGTTTCGTAACCGTTGCGGTCTGTTTTTATTGTGCTGATTTACAGCGGTATATATGTTGAATGGAAATGTAATGATAAAGAGAATGAGATTTTTATGCTAAATATTGTAATAAAAAAGTGGCTGTTGAGGTATAATTCGGAAATAAAGGCTTATATTTGTAATTAACTCTTTCGCTTGAAAAGAGTATATGGATAAGTATTTTTGTTATTCCGCGAAACAAAACAGAACGTAACAAAATTTAATTTAACAATATGGCAAAAAAATTATTGTTGGGTGATCAGGCTATTGCGCAAGGAGCCTTGGATGCCGGATTGAGTGGTGTTTATGCCTATCCGGGAACACCCTCTACCGAGATTACAGAATATATTCAGGAGTCGCCTCAGGGACGAGGTGGCGAGGTGCACTGCCGTTGGTGTACGAATGAAAAGACCGCTATGGAGACGGCATTGGGAATGTCTTATGCAGGAAAGCGAGCCCTTGTGTGCATGAAGCATGTGGGTATGAATGTGGCTGCCGATCCGTTCCTCAACTCTGCTATTACGGGTGTTAATGGTGGCGTTGTGGTGTTGGTTGCGGATGATCCTTCGATGCACTCGTCGCAGAACGAGCAGGATACCCGTTTCTATGGCAAATTTGCGATGATACCCGTTTTGGAGCCGTCAAATCAGCAGGAGGCTTACGATATGATGTCGTTTGCTTATGAACTGTCTGAGAAGATAGGAGAACCTGTTTTGATGAGGGTTGTGACCCGAATGGCGCATTCGCGTGCCGTTGTGGAGACTGGCGAACCAAAGGCACAGAATGAGTTGAATGCACCCGAACGTTCACAGAACTGGGTGTTGCTGCCTGCTATTGCAAGGCGTCGTTATGCGGCATTGGTGGAGCAGCAGAAAGAGTTTGATGCGCTCTCGGAGTCGTCACCGTTTAATGTCTATACAGAGGGTGAAAATCATGATATGGGTGTGATTGCGTGCGGAATAGGCTATAACTATTATATGGAGAACTATCCGCAGGGATCGCCTTATCCCGTGTTGAAGGTGTCGCAGTATCCGTTGCCGAAAGAGATTATCCGCAAGATGGCCTCAGAGTGCAAATCTTTGTTGATAGTAGAGGATGGTCAGCCCTTTGTGGAGGAGCAGGTAAGAGGAGTCTTGCCGGTAGAGTGTGAGATAAAAGGGCGTCTGTCGGGCGAACTCCCCAGAATGGGTGAATTGACTCCCGATAACGTGAAAGCGGCTTTGGGTATGGGTTCGTCACAGGTGTTTGCGGCGAGCCAGAATGTGGTACCGCGTCCGCCCGCATTGTGTCAGGGCTGCGGTCACAGAAGTGTGTATGAGGCGTTGAACAGAATAGTGGCCGAGTGTGAGGGCGCGAGAGTGTTTGGCGATATTGGTTGCTATACGTTGGGTGCACTGCCTCCCTATAAGTCAATAAACAGTTGTGTGGATATGGGTGCTTCGATAACAATGGCCAAAGGTGCTTCTGATGCGGGAGTGTTCCCCGCCATTGCTGTGATTGGTGACTCTACTTTTACCCATTCGGGTATGACGGGTCTGTTGGATGCGGTTAATTGCAACGCCCCCATCACGGTCATCATATCGGACAACCTTACCACCGCCATGACGGGAGGTCAGGATTCGGCAGGAACCAACAAATTTGAGGCAATCTGTCAGGGGCTGGGAGTTGATAAAGAGCATCTGCATGTTGTCAATCCGTTGCCGCAGAACATGGAGGAGATTACACGCATCATGAGAGAGGAGATTAATTACAGAGGACTGTCGGTAATCATTCCGCGCAGGGAGTGTATTCAGACATTGAGTCGTAAAGCAAAAGCAAAGAAAAAATGAAAACAGATATAATACTTGCAGGTGTCGGCGGACAGGGTATTTTGTCGATTGCCACAATCATAGGTCATGCAGCTCTTAACGAGGGTTTGTATATCAAGCAGGCCGAGGTACACGGAATGAGTCAGAGGGGTGGAGATGTGCAGTCCAATCTGCGAATATCGAGTGACCCGATAGCGTCGGATTTGATTCCGTTGGGAGGAGCCGATGTGATTATTGCGATGGAACCGATGGAGGCATTGCGTTATCTGCCTTATTTGTCGGAGGAGGGCTGGATAATCACTTCGTCAACACCGTTTGTTAATATCCCTAACTATCCCGATCAGCAGGCCATTATGGAGGAGTTGAAGAGCAGAAAGAATGTGAAACTGCTCGATCTCGATGCGATGGGTAAGGAGCATTCCATGCCCAAGGCAGTAAACATGATGTTGTTGGGAGCAGCGGCGGATGCACTGGCATTGGGCTTTGATAAGTTGCAGAACAGCATCAGAACGGTATTTGGCGCCAAAGGAGAACAGATTGTGGAGATGAATATCAAAGCACTGACATTGGGTCGAGAGTGTGTTAAATAAAAACAGGATAGATAGATGAGTAAAAAAACACCGATAGATTACGAAACCGTCAAGTCGGTAATAGATAGTTTCAGACTGCCCGATTTTGACCATGCAACCATCCGTGAGATTGTTGCCATGGCCAATAAGATAGAGTCATTGACGGGCGAGAAATTTGTCAGATTGGAGATGGGTTCTCCGGGTCTTCCTCCCGAACAGAGGGGAGTGGAGGCCGAGATAGAGGCTTTGAGAAGCGGTATTGCAGCAAAATATCCGCCTCTACCCGGTGCTCCCGTATTGAAGAGTGCCGCTTCAAAATTTGTGAAGGCATTCATGGATGTGGATGTTTCGGAGGAGGCTTGTGTGCCCACTACGGGCTCAATGCAGGGCTGTTTCGCATCGTTCCTGTTGTGCGGTCAGTGCGACAAGAAGAAGGATACGATACTCTTTATAGACCCCGGATTTCCGGTGCAGAAGAATCAGTTGGAGGTGCTGGGTATGAAACACGTGTCGTTTGATACGTATGAGTATAGAGGTGAGAAGTTGGCTGATAAGGTGGAGGAGTATCTGAAAAGCGGTCGAATCTGTGCCATGCTTTATTCAAATCCCAACAACCCGGCATGGACCTGCCTGACGGAGGGAGAGTTGGAGAGCATAGGTCGTCTGGCAACCAAGTATGACGCCATCGTGATAGAGGATTTAGCCTACTTCGGAATGGATTTCAGACAGGATATAACACGTCCCTACGAGCCGCCCTATCAGGCTACGGTGGCCAAATATACGGATAACTATATATTGATGATTTCGGGCTCAAAGGCATTTAGTTATGCGGGTCAGCGTATTGCAGTGGCTGCCATTTCCGACAAACTCTATGCAAGAGAGTATGATGGATTGAGAGAGCAGTATGGTATTGCCGGATTCGGTAATGTGTTTGTGAACAGAATCTTGTACACCCTTTCGTCGGGTACGGCCCATTCGGCACAATATGCGCTGGCGGCAATGTTCAATGCGGCAGTCAATGGCGAGTATAATTTCCTGACGGATGTGCATGAGTATGGTCGCAGAGCTGCCAAACTGAAAAAGATATTCTTGTCAAACGGTTTCTATATCGTTTATGATAAGGATGTTGATAATGAGGTCGGTGACGGATTCTATTTCACGATAGGATATCCGGGCATGACGGGTGGCGAGTTGATGTATGAATTGATGTTCTACGGTGTGAGTGCCATTTCGTTGAGTACGACGGGTAGCGCACAGCAGGGGCTGAGGGTCTGCACATCATTTATACGCGATGATCAGTACGACATGCTGGCCGAAAGGATGAAACTGTTTAACGAGAATAATAAACCACAATAAAGAGATAGCACTATGATGATTTGGAATCAGAACAAAGAGTGCATGAGTCGCGAGGAGATGCGCGAGTTGCAGGGTAAAAGACTTCATAAATTGGTAAGTCTGGTATACCATAACACACCGTTCTATCGTAATAAAATGCAGGAGATGAATATTACCCCCGATGATATTCGTACGATAGACGACATTGTAAAACTGCCGTTTACAACCAAGCAGGATTTGAGGGATAACTATCCGACCGGAATGTTCGCTTCAAATATGTCGGAGATTGTGCGTCTGCACGCTTCGTCGGGAACAACGGGCTCGCCTACGGTGGTGGGATATACACGTAAGGATTTGGCCATTTGGTCGGAGAGTGTTACTCGCTGTTTGAATGCTTTCGGCATTGGCCGAAACGATATCGTTTCGGTGGCATACGGATACGGTCTGTTTACGGGAGGACTGGGTCTGCACTATGGTGTGGAGAATCTCGGAGCAACCGTTATTCCCACCTCTACGGGTAGTACCGAGAAACACATCAAATTGTTGCGCGACTTGGGGGCAACGGCAATTGCCTGTACTCCTTCGTATGCTCTCTATCTGGCAGAGACCATTGAGAAGATGGGATTGTCGATGGATGATTTCAAACTGAAAGCCGGTGTGTTCGGTGGCGAACCCTGGACCGAGGAGATGCGTGTTGAAATCGAACGCAGATTGGGCATAAAGGGCTATAATATTTATGGATTGAGTGAAATCATGGGTCCGGGTGTTTCGTATGAGTGTGAGTGCCAGTGTGGCTCGCATATTGTGGATGATCACTTCTATCCCGAGATTATCGATCCGCAGACATGCGAACCGTTGGGATACGGCAAACAGGGCGAGTTGGTGTTTACAACCCTTACCAAAGAGGGAATGCCACTGTTGAGGTACCGTACGAGAGACCTGACATCGCTGATTGACGAGAAGTGTGCTTGCGGCCGTACGGCAGTGAGAATGACACCGGTTGTGGGACGTAGTGATGATATGCTTATTATTAGAGGTATCAATGTGTTCCCGTCGCAGGTGGAGAGTGTTATTTTGGAGATGAAGGAGTTCGAACCGTTGTATATGCTGGTTGTGGACCGCGTGAACAATCTCGATACTTTGGAGGTACAGGTTGAGGTGCGCGAGGGCTACTATTCGGACGACATAAATGCTATGTTGGCATTGAAGAAACGTCTGGCCAACAGAATGAAGAGTGTGCTTTCGATCAATGCCGAGATTCGCTTCATGGAGCCCGGTCAGTTGGTTAGGGCACAAGGTAAATCTCAGCACGTGATAGACAAACGTATAATTAAATAAATTTCAGAAGTTATGACGACCAAACAGCTATCTATTTTCCTTGAAAACAGAATCGGACGTACCAAAGAGGTCGTTGAGATTTTGTCTAATGCAGGTATTGATATTCTTGCATTTACCATTGCCGACAGTGCCGAGTTCGGTATCCTTCGTTTGATTGTTTCTGACATAGAAAAGGCTGCCAAACAGCTCAAAGAGGCTAAGATTTCGGCTATTCAGACCGATGTGCTGTGGATTCCGATGGATGAACGTATCGGTGCATTGGCTGAAGTGCTGAGCAAGTTGGCAGAGGGGAATGTGTCTATCGAGTATATGTATGTTTGTTACAGCGATTCGAAACCTTATATTGTTATCCGTCCCGCGCAGATGGAGTTGGATAAATGCGAACAGATATTTGGATAGAATACAGAACCACGCAAAACAAAAAAGCGAGGAGTTTTTACTCCTCGCTTTTTTGTTTTGATCCGAATCGAGAGAAACCCTCTTCTTCTGCCACAGTCTAAAAAACGGTTTTGATGAGGTTAATCATGCAGTCGCGAGCCATGAGGGTGTAGTAGTGGATGTGATTGATACCATGATTCAATAAGTCGCGTGTCTGCATTATGCACCACTCGGTACCCACTACCTTTGCGTCATCATTGTTCTTGCAACGGCGCAACTCTTTGTCCAACTCCTCGGGAATTGCCAAATGGAACGATTTGGGCAGTACATCCACCTGATTGAGCAGACTGACGGGTTTCAAACCCGGGATGATGGGTATGGTAATTCCGGCCTTGCGACACTTGTCCACGAACTCATAATAGATATTGTTGTCGAAGAACATCTGTGTTACGGCATAGTCGGCACCGGCATCTGCCTTTTTCTTCAAGTTTGCCACGTCCTCATCCAGCGAGGAGGCCTCGAAATGTTTCTCGGGATAGCAACCAACACCTATACAAAAATCCGAATGAGTGCCGTTTATACTTTCGTCAAGGTAGATGCCGTTATTCATATTCACAATCTGATGTACCAACTCGCTGGCATAACGATAACCTTCGGGGTGAGGTGTGTAAGGCTCACCCTTAATGGCGTCGCCGCGCAGAGCCATGATGTTGTCCATTTCGAGGAAACTGAGGTCGATCAGATCGTTCTCTATCGCGTTGCGCGAACGGCCGGCACATATCACATGAGGAACCACCTCAATGTTGTAGTGTTTCATGATGGCGGCGGCCAATGCGATGGTACCCACACGTTTGGTGGTGGTCATCGGTTTAAGCGAACCGTCGGCCTGTGTGCGTTTCTCCAATATGTCGCGATGTGACGTGATGTTGATGTAGGCCGGATTCAGATCAAACAACGGCTCCTGAGTGCTGAGAACATGTTTTAACTCCACTCCTTTCAACGGGGGAATGATCTCGAACGTGTACTTGGCTTTCTCGGGCTGGTTGTTTATGATGTCGGTTACTTTCATTTCTTCCTAACTTTTCTGTTTCTTTTATCCTTATCTTCTATACAGTTTGCGTTCTTATGGTGTTTTGTTCTCTTTGTGCTCCCTGTATTAAAATCCACAGCATATCCGTTTGAGAACAGATATGCTGTGAATGGTATTTGCTGTTCTTCCTACGACTTATTTGCCGAACATTCTGAGAATGTGGCGGTCGTAGATATTGGTGCTTACCTCGCGACCAACAATCTCTTTATTGCGTTTCAAAGCATCGGTATATTCGGTTCCGTGCTCGGCAGCAATCTTGTAGCTTACGTGGATAAGCTGACGGAAGTTGAGATTGTAGTTGGGGTTGCTCTGGTCGTGACGCATGGTCTCTGCGAATTTCTGACCGTCCCAAATGTTAACCTCTTCGGGTGAGGGCAGTTTGGTTTTGTCAATGTCGATAACGGTTGCATAGGGGATGCAGAGCTCGTCGAAACGACCCAATGAATCGGCATAAATCTTCTTTGCCAATGCCAATGCAGCCTCGTCTGCCAATGCCAAACCGATAATCTCCTCCAACCAAGTGGTACCTGCGGTCTTAACGTGGATACCCTTGTCGTATTTCTTGATCAACTGACCCATGATGGGGTAGATAGAGAACTTGTCGCTACCAGAGTGGATACTGAGTTTCAACTCCTCGGGCAAACCGAACTCCTTAACTGCATAGTCGATAACCAAGATGTCCTCCTCGAACTCTTTGGTGAACTGTGCGATGTCACCAACATAGTCAACACCCTTGTTGAAACGGCCGGTGAATTTCGGTGCGATGGTCTGTGCAGGAACCTTCTCCGATGCCAATGCGCTGAGGATGAAGAACATTTCAATGGGGGTCTGAGGATCGTTAACCTCGTCCATAGAAACCTCGGGAATGAAATTACCCTCGCCCTTTGCCTCTGCAATGTGGCGATAGATTCTACCTGCCTCCTGGGCTGCATAGAGATACTTGTTAGCCATCTCAACGAGTAACTCTTTGGTTACGTTGAAAGGTTCTGCGATACCGGGGATATTGAGCTGGCCGATATATTTTGCATTGTTCTCAACGAAAGCCGCAACAGAAGCCTCGTCAGCCTGTTTGCCGATGAAATCAGCCAAGTCGATGGTGAAGAAGTCAGAAGCCTCAATGAATTTGTCTACGTTCGACATGTTGATGTGGTCAGCATCAACGAAGTAAGGACCGGTGTAACCCATTGCTTTAACAGCGTTGTCGGCCTCTACGCGTGTATCCATAGGTACCGAATGAACGATGCTGTGCTCGCGGTTAGATTTGTTCCATACGGGAGTGATGTCGAGATTGAGTTCTTTCTGTGCTTTCATGATTGCGCTCAACTGAGCCTCACCTTCGTGTGAGAAACGGTCGCCCACGCCGAATGAATATTTTCCGATTTTCATAGTAGTAATTTTTAATTATTGTGTTTTTTTAATCATTTATTCGTGTCGTGCCATCCCGACGGAGGTGATTATTCCTGTTTGTCGGGAGGCGGATGAGTCGGGCTCATACCTCGCAAAAATACAAAATATTATTTGTATATTTATAAGGATTTCGCTAAATTTGCGAAAACAAGGCGATAAAAAAGAGTGGCTTTCGGGCTGTTTCTTGTCTATCGTTCGTTGATAAGAAGAAATTTCTTTTATAATTAACTTATTACAGTACTAATATGAAGTATTCATTTGATGATCTTAAAGGTCGCGTATGCGTCCTGACTGGTGGTTATGGTATCATCGGTACTGCATTGGCAAAAGGTTTGGCAAGTGCAGGTATCAATGTGGCAGTTATCGACCTCCATCCCGACACTCCCAAACGTGGTGAGGAGTTGGCAGCCGAGTTTGGTGTTAATGCTATCGGTGTTGTTGCAAGCGTTTTGGACAAAGAGTCTTTGATCGCTGCCAAGAAAGAGGTTAACGAGAAATTGGGTAAGATCGATTTCCTTATCAACTGTGCCGGTGGTAACTCTCCTATGGCTACTTGCGCTGTGGAGCAGATGACCAAAGAGGATCTTGCTGATCTTGATAAGACTTTCTATGGCTTGGCTATGGAGGGTTTCCAGAAGGTTTATGACCTCAACTTCAAAGGTACCCTTTTGGCTACCATGGTGTTCACTACCGATATGCTTGAAGCAGGTAAGGGTAACGTGGTTAACATCTCTTCGATGAATGCCATTCGTCCTTTGACCAAGATTCCCGCTTATTCGGCAGCCAAGGGTTCTATCAACAATTTCACCCAGTGGTATGCTGTTCACGTTGCAGAGATGGGTATCCGTGTTAATGCCATTGCTCCCGGATTCTTCCTTACTAACCAGAACCGTTTCCTCTTGACCGACGAGCAGACCGGTGAGTTGAAACCGCGCGGACACAAAATCATTGCTAACACCCCGACTCACAAATTCGGTGAGCCCGAGGATCTTATCGGTACTTTGCTCTATCTGTTGAGTGACATTTCGTCATTTGTTACCGGTATCTGCATCCCCGTTGACGGTGGTTACAGCGCATTCGGTGGCGTATAGTCGTTGAATTAGGAACTCATCAAATAGTTGTGAGACCTGTTTGATGAGTTTGATAATAAAAAATCGGTAGTTCCGTTTGGAACTACCGATTTTCTTTTTGATGCTTATCTTGTTTAGAGTTTGGCGATAGCTTTCAGTACAAGATAACCACCGAGTATCTGCAATGCGATACCGGGCAGGCCGAGAGTCAGATCCTGCATGGCAGCTGCGAAACTGCCGGTTGCAATCCACTCAATGGCCGAACCTGCAACCTGATATGCCAACACTGCGAGAATCACACCCAGAATTGAGATGCGACCCATGCGTTTTGCAATCATGGCTGCTGCGCAAGCCAGAATAATCGATTTGGCCATGATGATGGGGACCATTCCCATAACGGGCATTCCGAACAACATGGAGTTGATTGCGGGTGACAATACTGCCGTCAACACACCTGCTGCCAGACCATATTTGTAGGCGGCGATCAGAGTGAAGAAGTAGAAGGGCAGGAAGATCAAACCACCCTGCGGAATCAAGTGGCAAATCTGAGGCAAAATGATGTTGCCTGCCACGAAGATTGTCGAGAAGAGCCAAGTCTTGCTCTCTTTAACCGACAATGAATAGAGTTTTACTGCTGATTCCATTTTTTCAATTATTAATAGTTGTGAATTTTAGTTCTTAAAAACAATTATGCGATATAGGTTCCTGCAACGGTATCGCCACCCTCTCCGGTCCAGTTGGTGTGGAAGAACTGACCTCTCGGGCAATCGGTGCGCTCGTAGGTGTGGGCTCCGAAGTAGTCGCGCTGTGCCTGCAACAAGTTAGCGGGCAAACGATCGCAACGATAACCGTCATAGTATGACAAAGCTGCCGACATTGCGGGTGCGGGAACACCGTTTGCTGCTGCCTGAGCCACTACGTTTCTCCAACCTGCCTGAGCCTCTTTCAACTTCTCGGTGAAGTAGGGATCCAATACGAGGTTCGCCAATGCGGGATTGTTGGTGAAGGCCTCTTTGATCTTGCCCAAGAATACCGAACGGATGATGCAACCGCCTCTCCACATGAGAGCAATACCACCATAGTTCAGATCCCAACCAAACTCTTTGGCTGCCGTACGCATCAGAGTGTAACCCTGTGCATAAGAGATGATCTTAGATGCGAACAATGCTTTGCGCAAGTCTTCGATGAAGGCTTTTTTGTCGCCGGTGAATGCGGGTTTCGGACCAGCCAGAATCTTAGCTGCCTCAACGCGTTCCTCTTTCTGTGCCGACAAGCAACGAGCAAATACTGCCTCGCCGATAAGGGTCAAGGGTACACCGTGGTCCAACGCTGCAATAGCGGTCCATTTACCGGTACCTTTCTGACCTGCTGTATCGAGAATGTAGTCAACAGTGGTTTCGCCTTTCTCGTCTTTGTAAGCCAAGATATCGCGCGTGATCTCGATGAGGTAGCTGTCCAAATCACCTTTGTTCCACTCTGCGAATACCTCGTGCATTTCCTCTGCCGACATGCCGAGCATATCTTTCATGATCTGGTATGCCTCGCAAATAAGCTGCATGTCACCATACTCGATACCGTTGTGTACCATCTTTACGAAGTGGCCTGCGCCGTTCTCACCAACCCAGTCGCAGCAGGGACCGTCAGCAACTTTGGCTGCGATGGCCTGGAAGATGGGTTTAACGATGGGCCAAGCTGCTTTCGAACCGCCGGGCATCATTGACGGACCTTTCAGTGCGCCTTCCTCGCCACCCGAAACACCGGTTCCGATATAGAGCAGACCTTTGCTCTCTACGTATGCGGTACGGCGGTTGGTGTCGGGGAAGTGGGTGTTTCCACCGTCGATGATAACATCACCCGGCTCCAACAGCGGAATCAGTTTGTCGATGAAATCGTCAACTGCCTGACCTGCCTTTACCATCAACATCACTTTACGGGGTGCTTTCAGAGAAGCCACCAGATCCTCCAATGAGGTTGCGCCGTAGATGTTTTTACCTTTACCTCTACCGTTAACGAAGTTCTCTACCTTCTCAACGGTACGGTTATATACACTTACATGGAAACCTTTGCTCTCCATGTTCAATACCAGGTTCTCGCCCATAACGGCAAGACCGATCAAACCAATGTCTGAAACTGCTTTCATTTCTATTCGTTTTAATTTTTATGTGTTAGTTTTTTCTGTTTTTTGTTTCAATTCTTCAACGAAGATTTTTTTCCTCTGTAAGCTGCCCTAATGGCTAAATGAGTTTAAAACCCATTGCGGCAAGACGTTCCATTGTTTCCATATCGGCTCCTTTGAGGTGGAGTGAGAACGTTGCAAACTCTCGGCGAACGGGGTAGTCGGCTCTTTGTTTCTCAAACGTGCCTATATCCTCGCGCAATCTTTTGCAGTCACTCTTGACATCATAGGTGTGCAATACGGCTCGGCTCAAAACCTCCTGCATGTCCACTCCTTCGGCGTCAATTTCAAACTCTACGGGCTGTGCGGGAAGAGGTACGTTTTCGGCCTGCCACTCCTTGCAGGGCAGATCGAATTTGCGGCCTATTGCCTGCACGCTCATAGTGGTGCCGTTTGCCTTGCCATCAAGCGAGTAGCCTGCGATGTGGGGCGTACCCACGTAGAGCAGATTCAACAGCTCTGCATCTATGCCGGGCTCTTTTTCCCATACGTCCAGTATGGCAGTTTTGATGCCACCCTTTTGCAATGTGGCTTTCAGGGCATCGCAATCGACCACCTCTCCACGCGAACTGTTAATCAGTATCTGTTCCTTGTTCAACTGCGCCAAACGGGCCTCGTCAAACAGATGGAACGTGGCATCGTCGCCTTCGCGCTGCAAGGGTACGTGTACCGTGATGATGTCGGCCTCTTTGATTACGGTGTCAAGGTCAACAAATCCGTCCGCCCCCTCTTTGCGGGCTCTGGGAGGGTCGTTGAGTAATACCTTGAAACCAAGCAACTCGGCTATTCGAGCCACCTTCTTACCGACATTACCCACTCCGATCACTCCTACGGTCTTGTCGGTTGTTTTAAAACCGTAATCTTTGGCCAGATTTACCAGCACCGAGGCGATGTATTGCTGTACCGAACCCGAGTTGCAACCCGGACAGTTGGTCCACTCAATGCCGTTTTCCTCGCACCACTTCGTGTCGATATGGTCGAAACCGATGGTGGCGGTAACAATCATCTTCACGGAAGAGCCACTCAACAGAGCCTCTTTACATTTCGTGCGGGTGCGGGTGACAATCACGTCGGCATCTTTCACTACCTCCGCCGTTGTCTCTGCTCCCGGAAGGTATATTACCTCGCCATAGGGCTCCAATGCTCCTTTGAGAAAAGGAATCTTATTGTCGCAAACTATCTTCATTAGTCGTTAAATCTATCTTTGTGTGCCCACAATCCCAATGCGGGGTTAGAGATGTAGAAAATCTCCTCGCCGTCGGGCATTGTGTTCCAACCGTCTTTCAATACTTCGGGGTTGTAACGTTCCATGGTTGTTTTCAGGTCGCCATATTTGAAGCCTACGCTCTCGATCTCCTCTTTTGACAGGAAACCGGGGCAGTAGGTGATCGAGAAGCGACCCTCGCTTGAACCGTGAATCAAGTGTGCCGCAACACCGAGGTTGTCCTGCAAGTCCTGATTCTCCTCCACAGCCTTCAAGGTCTTGGGAGTGCCGCAGTAGCCGTATTTGCGAATCAACACCTCCTGAATCTCGTTCTCGCCGAACTCTTTCAGTGCGGGTGCTATTACTATCAATTCTGCATTGTCGGCCAGCGCCATGCGGGTACGATAAACACTCTTGTTTCCAACCCAGGTGCTCTTGAATTCTTCGGGATCCATGTAAACGACACATTTG
>JAGBHS010000108.1 GCA_017935385.1 Tidjanibacter sp. | reverse complement strand
GTTTACATCGCTGCCGACTTTAAGTATAACGATTTTCTGGATGCCGACAGAGAGTTGGTGATTGCCGATGCGGGACATTTTGAGACGGAATATTGCGCAATTGACATTTTATTTGAAATAATTAGAAAAAAAATACCTACTTTTGCACTTTATAAGAGCAATAGCTCCGAGAATCCGGTAAATTATTTAGTATAAAGATATATGGCAATTTCAAACAGAAGAAAGACTGATTCGGCAGTCGACTACACGATGCAGGAGAAAATCAAGGCACTCTATGACCTGCAAAAGATTGATACCAAGATTGATGAGATAAACAAAATCAAAGGAGAACTGCCCGTAGAGGTGCAGGATCTTGAAGATGAGGTGGCTGGTTTGCAGACTCGTCTGGATAACATCAATGCCGAAATAGAGGAACTCGGTTCGCTTACCAAACAACGCAAAGCCGAGATCGAGCAGAACAAGGCTATGATTGCCAAGTATGAGGAGCAGCAGAGAAACGTGAGAAACAATCGTGAGTTTGATGCAATTTCAAAGGAGATTGAGTATCAGGATTTGCAGAATCAGCTTTGCGAGAAACATCTGAGAGAGTATGCTGCCGAGTTGAAAGTCAAGAAAGTGCTTGTTGAGCAGGCAGAGGAGGCTCTGAACGATCGCAAGATTGACTATCAGAACAAGAAGAACGAGCTCGATACCATCGACGCAGAGACCGCACAAGAGGTTGAGAGTTTGAAAGAACAGGAGCAGGCGGCTCGCGAGAAGATTGATGACAGACTGCTGGTGGCTTATAACCGTATCCGCTCTAATGTTCGCAACGGTTTGGCAGTGGTGACCATCAAGCGTGATGCTTGCGGTGGTTGCTTCAATCGTATTCCTCCCCAGCGTCAGGTGGAGATTCGTCAGGGTAAAAAGATTATTATTTGCGAGTATTGCGGCCGTATCCTGGTGGCAGACGACAGCGAAGAGTAATCTCTTTATAAATCAAGGTTCGGATCGGCCTGGGGCTCTTTATAAGGAGATACCGGCAGGTCCGAATTTTTTTCTAACCGAAAAAAGGGGATAAAAAATGTTCAAGTTTTTGGGTAATATCTTGTGGATAATTTTCGGCGGTCTGTGTGTGGCTGTCGAGTATGCGACAGGAGCAATTGCTGCCTGTATGACAATCGTAGGAATTCCGTTCGGAATGCAGCTATTCAAATTGGCGGTGTTGGCCTTGTGGCCGTTCGGCAATGAGGTGGCGGTAATGTCGGGAAAGCATGGTTGCCTTCATACCATATTTAATATAATCTGGTTGTTCACGGGCGGATTGTGTATAGCCCTGACCCATTTGGCATTCGGCTTGTTGTTGTGCATAACGATAGTGGGAATTCCGTTCGGCAAGCAGCATTTCAAACTGATGAAACTGGCTTTCACTCCGTTTGGACGTGCTTTTTAGAGTAAAATTGCATTTTTTTGCCGAAAATTTTGGTGGAAAGAAAAAAATAACTACTTTTGTCGTGTAATCCAATTGGATAAATGCTCCGTTCGTCTAGTTGGTCCAGGACGTAAGATTCTCATTCTTAAAATCAAGGGTTCGAATCCCTTACGGAGTACTGAAAGCGGAAATCGAGAGATTTCCGCTTTTTTGTTTTTAATCCAAGTTGCGTGTGTGGGCGGACGTATCAGGCTTGATTGAATTTACCCGAGGGGAGAGGTGATTTGGATTAAATTTCTTATTTTTGTATAAATACATAATACCAACAAAGAATAAAATCTTTGAATGAAGAAAATTTATTTTTTATTTCTATCCCTGCTCTGTACGATAGGATTGACGGCGCAGAACAATTTCTCGGTTTTGCTGAATGAAGACGAGTACGAAACAACCGCCGAATATGATGGAGATCCGTTGCGAACCTCCACGCCGACCAGAGATCTGACCTATCTTCTCGGTCTGACATACGATGATGATAGTTATGACTATTTATCGTTCTTGCTCGAAGGTGGGTATGAAACGGATATTGTTTTTGAGATAGGAATATATGAGAAGTGTTCGACTGCCACTGTAACCTCTGGAGAAAAATCATATCGTCATTCTCTTGTGCCGGAACTCGGACTCGGAGAGGATAATTGGTATAAAGCTGTGGATTTGGTCCTGACTCTCTCCAATGGTGAAAAGATGTGGCCGGATGCTGACTTATATTATGAGGATGTAGATTTATTTTCTCTTAGTGTCGATTTTGGCTTAACTTATTGTAGTCACTATAAAAAAGAGTATGGTGATAGAGTTCTCTATGCGTTTAATCAGTTGTGTTGTCATGATATTGTCAATATGAATGTGGAGGGGGTCGATTTCCCGATAGATCCTACGCAGTTCAGTACGGCAAAGATTATGAAGGCGTTGGTGGCCCGATTTAATAAACACTTCGGCTATGGAGAATATGAGTATTTTCCTGATGAAAGAGATCTCGATGTTTGGTTTACCGAGGTTGGCCACGCTCCTTTTTTTGATGTGGAGGTAGGTAAAAACAATAACAATAAAGATCGTGAATATACCTATTATGCCCAATCACAAAAAGCATTTGTTATTGGGGATGATATCGAAGATGCTCTTCATTGTAGTATGAGCCTATTCGAATATAGCATTCCTGATGACAGGATGATTTATTACATTCAATTTGATTTAGGAATGTTGGAGACGATTAAGGAGACGGTTTTGGATACTCTAAAAAAGAAGCTTGACCTTGAAAATGAGGGGGATTTCTATGATGATTATGCGCATGTGGAGCTGATTCTTGCCAATGGAGAGTCTTTTAGAGTTCTGGGTGATGTGGGACTTAGAGGTTATGATGATTTCTCTGTAAGTTTCCTTCATGGTAATTTTTATGATAACGATCGTTATAAAGAAGCTTACGGTAAGAAGATGAAGTACCAGTTCAATCAGTTGAGCCGTCATGATATTGTGAAAATTATCATCGAGGGAGTGGAATTTCCGATCGATCAGACTCTTTACAGCACCTCGCAGGTGATGAGAGAGATGATAAGGAGAGTAAATGAACGATACGGATATGGGGCGGTTGACGCTATTCCCGACGAGAGAAATCTCGATAAGTGGGATGCGGATTCGTCTGTGAGGTCACAATCCTCTTCTTCGACAGCCTTTGTGCCACAGGCCTCTAAGTCGGAGCAACCGGTGAAGTCGATTGTGTTGCCTGCAACTGCAACAATCAAAAATATCTCTATGGAGCATAATGTGATGGTCAATGGGGAGAGGGGTTTAAATGTGTTGTGTTCGTTTGATGTGGCTATGTTGGGCGGAGATGGTATTTGTGCGGTTTATCTGTATAATGCCGACGGCACACCGCTTAAAGATACCAATCAGAGATATTACACCACGGCAGGAAATGTGGCCAATCATACGAAGTTTGCGTCGCAAGGATTCTCCGGCTCATACGACTTGGAGGTATTCCTCCCTTACAGCGAGTTACACATAGATATGGACACCCACACCCCCTTGAAGTCTTATTTCAATGTGCTTAATGCTGCTAACAATGAGGTGTTGGCGACCTCTGATTGGTATGATTTCTATTGAGCGCAGGGAAGCAGTGTGCCTGATACCCATATGACGGTGGAACAGGCCGATGCGTTGGATAAACAGAGAGTGTCGGCCAAGACGTTGGTGATGCATCCGTTTGGATTTTTGAGCAGCGATCTTAAATCTCTGACAATAGATAATGTTAAGAGAGAGTTGAGTGCGCGCAGTGGTTTGACTCCTTATTTTAGCAGTGAGTTCGTGTCGTTGTCCAAATTCAGCGGATTCCAGTGTCGTGTGAATAACCTTAATCTTGATAATGCCAGTCTTTATCTCTCGGATAACTATGTGTCGTATGGGTATGATACCCGCATAAAGAAGAGTGAAATAACGCTTGAAGGAATGTTTATGCATGCTCTGGGCATTTTTGCATCTTTGGAGAGTGACGGAATTGTTCTTAAAGATGACATCGGATTTAATGAGAAACTGAGAGTGGAACTTGACAGAAGACGAGTTGAAAATCCTGATAACAATATACGAGCTATAGGCGATTTGTATAGATACGAAGGCGAGTTTGAGGGCCGAAAAATAACGTTGAGAATATATGAAGGTGCAGTGGCGGAGGTTGGAGACGGTTTTGGAATAGAATTGAACGTTATATATTCATATTAAGTGATGGCCGGTGTGATAATCGTGAGCCTGCAAATCCTAGATTTTGAAAAATAAAACCTAAATGAAATAAAAATATGAAAAAAACCATCTTAATACTTATTGCGTTAATGATCGGAGTGTCGGTTGTTGCGCAGAACGATATTTTGTCGAAAACCAAGGTTTCGGAAACGGCTCTTTTCCAGCGCGATTATCCGCGAGTGGATGATGAAGGACGAGCCTATTTCTGTTTCTATGCCCCCGATGCGAAGAGCGTGGTGGTGGATTGTCAGGGTAAATATGAGATGACCCTTCAAGATGATGGTTACTGGATTGGCCATACCGATCCGTTGGTAGTGGGGTTCCATTTCTATCATTTCGTGGTTGACGGAGCAAAGGTATCTGACCCCATGTCGGAGACCTATTGTGGCAGTTTCGGTCGTTCGAGTGCTGTGGAGATTCCCGAGGGTCCCGAAGGCGACTATTACCGCCCTCAGAAAGGTGTGGCGCGTGGACAGGTGCGTTCGTGTGTCTATTTCTCGGAGCAGTCGCAGGAGTATCGCCGTTGCTTTGTGTACACTCCTGCCGAGTATGATGCCAAACCGAAGAAGCGCTATCCGGTTCTGTATCTGCAACATGGAATGTGCGAGGACGAACTGGGTTGGGCCAATCAGGGCAAGATGAATCATATAATGGATAATCTGATTGCCGAGGGTAAGGCAGAGCCGATGATTGTGGTTATGGATAGTGGTGATGCGGCCATTTCGTTTGGATTTTCGACTCGCGGTCGTCGCAATACGGTGGCAACGAGAGATGAGTTTGGCGCAACTTTCGGCCCGATTCTGATCAACGATCTGATTCCGTTTATTGACGCAACGTTCCGCACGCTTGACGATCGCAAACACAGAGCAATGGCCGGTCTGTCATGGGGTGGTCATCAGACTTTTGCATTCGGTCTTACCAATATGGATAAATTTTCGTGGTTCGGAAGTTTTTCGGGCGCGATATTCATGAACGAGCAGGCGATGAAGACGGCATATGACGGTGTCTTTGCCGATGCCGATAAGTTTAATAAGGATGTTAATTTGCTCTTTATCGGTGCGGGTTCGGCAGAGAATATGGGTACCGCAGGACTGAGTGCGATGCTTACGAAGAACGGCTTTGAGCATGAGTACTATATTTCGGAGGGTACAGCTCATGAGTGGTTGACATGGCGTCGTTGTCTGCATCAGTTTGCGCCGAAGCTGTTTAAGTAGTATATAATATATATAGGTATAAAGGGGCCGCGGTAAATGGTCGGCCTCTTCGTTTTTTTTGATTATAGATGGCGGGACTTTATATACATATTCCGTTTTGTAAACGTTTGTGTGGTTATTGCGACTTTTTCAAGACGATGTCGTTGCGTCATTGCGATGATATGGTTGTCGCATTGAAACGGGAGATGGAATATCGTCGGGATTTCTTTGATGGTGACCCGCTTACGACTATCTATATAGGCGGAGGAACACCGACTGTTTACGATCCGCAAGTGCTGCAAGGACTGATAGATAGGGCTGTGGAGCTGTGGGGTGATGCGGAGTTGGGTGAGATTACTGTTGAGGCCAATCCCGATGATCTGACTCCGGACTATCTGGCCCGTTTGAGGCAAACCCGAATCAATCGTTTGAGCATAGGGATACAGTCGTTCATTGATCGCGACCTGCAATTCATGAATCGCCGCCATTCGGCCGAACAGGCAATCGAGTGTGTGAAGGAGGCACAAAGGGCGGGATTTGATAATATTACGATCGATCTTATCTATGGAGTGCCGGGGATGAGTAACGAAGAGTGGCGTCGGAATATAGTGACGGCGCTTGATTTGGAGGTGCAACACATCTCAGCTTATCATCTTGGCATAGAGCCCGGTACGTTGTTTGGGAAGCGAGGTGTTATCCCTGTTGACGAGCAGACAAGCGAAGAGCAATACCTGATGTTGCATCGCATGATGGAAGAGGCCGGATACGAACATTATGAGATATCGAATTTTGCGCGTAGCGGACGACGAGCACAACACAATTCGTCCTATTGGCATGGTGTGCGATATTTGGGCGTGGGGCCGTCGGCTCACTCTTATGACGGCGCGTGTCGTTGGTGGGTGGAGAGTTCCATTGGCGGATATATTAAAAACGTGGGTAGTGACGTTATATATGAGTCGGAACTTCTGGATGAGGCCGATTGTTATGAGGAGTATCTGATGCTCAATTTGCGATGTGCCGAGGGCGTGAACAAGAGGGAGATTGAGAGGCGTTTTGGCGAAAAGAGACTGAAAGAGTTGCTCGATCTGTCGCGCAGATTCGTTGAGGCGGGAATATTGATAGAGGAAGCGGAAGTGATACGGTTTGACAGGGAACGCTGGCTGGTTTCGGATTGGGTTATAAGCGAGTTGTTTGGAGAGTGATAAAAAAGGGATGTTAAAAAAAATTAATGTTTTTTTAATACGCCTTTGTTGAGGGTGAAAACGCAGTCTGAGTGGTGTCTGGAACGGCTATGAATTTTATTTCGGCCTTGGCCGAGAAAAAAGTTATTAAAAAATTTTAATAATCATTTTTAGGGTTGGTTTATCCGCTCAAAAAGTATTACTTTTGCAGCGCATTATACATTTTAGGAGAGATTTATATAAATATTATACAGAACAGTTATGGCAAAAAAGACAAGGCAGAGACCTGATTATCTTTTTGAGGTTAGTTGGGAAGTGTGTAACAAGGTGGGCGGTATTCATACCGTAGTGGCAACCAAGGCACCCACAATGGTGTCTGAGTTGGGCGACAAGTACATCTTGATAGGTCCCGATCTCAATTCGGAGAATGAGAATCCGGAGTTTTGTGAGGATGTTAATCTTTTGAAGGCATGGCGCCAGCAGGTGTATGCCAATGGTATCAGAGTAAGAATAGGTCGTTGGAATATTAAGAGCAGCCCTATTGTTGTGCTGGTTGATTTCAGTTCGTTCATCTCTAAGAAGGACGAAATCCTCGGTATGTTGTGGGAGAACTATAAGGTTGATTCTATCAGCGGTCAGTGGGACTATATCGAGCCTGTGTTGTTCGGATATGTGGCAGGTGTGGTTATCAAGAATTATATTGAGACTTTCTGCTCTGCAACCGACCGTACGGTGGCGCATTTCCACGAGTGGATGACAGCCAGCGGTGGTCTGTATCTGTGCAAAAACCGTCCCCATACAGCAACCGTGATGACTACTCATGCTACGGTTATGGGTCGTTGCATTGCAGGCAACAGTCTGCCTTTGTATAGCACGTTGGAGACATTGAATGCGGACGACTATGCACGTCAGTTCAATGTTGTGGCAAAACACTCTATCGAGAAAATCTCGGCGGCTAATTCGGATTGCTTCTGTACGGTAAGTAAGATTACCGCATCGGAGTGCCGCTATGTTCTTGGCAGGGATGTTGATATGATTACCCCTAACGGATTTGAGGACGACTTTGTGTGGAAAGACAAAGAGTTTACCAAGAAACGTAAGGAGGCAAGAAAACAGATGATAGAGGTTGCCGAGGCATGTCTGGGCTACAAGTTTGAGAAGGAGCCTCTGATTGTCGGCACCAGCGGCCGCTATGAGTTCAAGAACAAGGGTCTTGATGTGTTCATGGAGTCGTTGAAGAAGTTGGCTGCTGCGGATAAGAGTGGTCGTGAGGTGTTGGCTTACATCACCGTACCGGCAGGAAACAACGGCCCTCGTCACGATTTGATGGCTCACCTTGCCGATAAGAACAATCCTATCGATCCGGCACAGTTCAAACATACGACACACTATTTGTCGGCTCCCCAGTGGGATCCCATCGTTCGTTCTATGCAGAACAGCCGTCTGTCGGACAACAACAGCGCTGTGAAGATGATATTTGTACCCTCTTACTTGCAGGGCAACGACGGTATCTTCAACAAGAGCTATTATGAGTTGTTGATCGGCATGGATGTGACGGTGTTCGCCTCTTACTATGAGCCGTGGGGTTATACTCCGTTGGAGAGTGTTGCATTCTCGGTTCCGACCATCACTACCACTTTGGCCGGTTTCGGTATGTGGGTTAATGACTACACCAAGAAACATGACGGTGTGGAGGTGATCAATCGCGATGACTACAACGATGTTGAGGTTGTGGACAAAATTGCGGATTCGATTGCACGCTATGCGAAGATGAGTGCCAAGGAGTATGAGGCGATGAGAGCTTCTGCATTCGAGACATCGCGCATCGCATTGTGGAAAAATTTGATAGAATATTATGATCAGGCATACGATATAGCATTGAACAATATGACAGAGAGAACAAATAATTCGATTTATGAGGGGGGCGGCGACAAGAACGAGCAGATCAATTTCGTTCGTCAGCAGCTTAATAGTAATGCACCTGTTTGGTCGCGTCTTATGATTGAAAAAAGTCTGCCGAGCCGACTCAAACCTTTGGAGGAACTTATTTATAACTTGTGGTGGTCGTGGAAGCTCGGCGCATTCTCGTTGTTTGAGAACATCGATAACGATTTGTGGACAGAGTGCGGAAAGAACCCCATCGTGTTCCTCGACAAGTTGAATTACAGCAAGATCAAGGAGTTGGAGACCAATGAGTTGTTCTTGGCCAAGATGGATGCTATCTATGCTGATTATTTGGCATATATGAGCAAAAAGGCAGAGGCGACAGGCCCGAAGATTGCTTATTTCAGTATGGAGTACGGTTTGCATACCTCATTGAAGATCTATTCTGGCGGTTTGGGAATTTTGGCAGGTGACTATTTGAAAGAGGCCAGCGACAAGAATGTTCCTATGGTGGCAGTGGGTCTGTTGTACAGATATGGTTACTTCACCCAGAAACTCTCTTCGCAGGGTGCGCAGGAGGCTGCTTATGAGGCACAGAATTTCTCAACATTGCCCATCACTCCGGTTCGTGACGAGGCCGGCAACTGGTGTACGATTCAAGTGGCATTCCCCGGTCGTAATGTGACGGCTCGTATCTGGAAATGCGCTGTTGGTCGCACCGATCTCTATCTGCTTGATACCGATCACGAGTTGAACCTCGAAGAGGACCGTTCGATTACTTACCATCTCTATGGTGGCGACTGGGAGAACCGTCTGAAACAGGAGCTGTTGCTGGGTGTCGGTGGTATCAGAGCATTGAAGGCTTTGAATATCGAAGCAGACGTATATCACTGCAATGAGGGTCACGCTGCATTCATCGGTTTGGAGCGCATCTGGCAGTTGATCAACTTCAATAAACTCTCGTTCAGCGAGGCATTGGAGGTGGTACGTTCGTCGTCGTTGTTTACCACCCATACTCCTGTTCCGGCAGGTCACGATGCCTTCCCCGAGCACATGATTCGTCAGTATATGTCGCACTATCCCGACAGACTGGGTATTACTTGGGAGCAGTTTATCAATCTCGGTAGGACCAATCCCAATGATCCGAACGAGAAATTCTCAATGAGTTTCCTGGCTTGCAATCTCTCGCAGGAGGTTAACGGTGTTAGCTGGTTGCACGGAGAGGTGAGCAAGAATATTCTCGGTGGTATGTGGCCCGGTTACTTCAAGGATGAGTTGCATATTGGTTATGTTACCAATGGTGTTCACTTCCCGACCTGGACTTCTACCCGTCTGAGAGAGCTCTATGCAAAATATTTCCCCGAGGGATTCTCAAATTATACTTACAATATCCCTGCTTGGCAGAAGGTTTACGATATCCCCGATGATGAGCTGTGGGCAGTGCGTACCAAACTGAAAGAGAGCCTGATCAAGAGTATCCGCAAACGTTTCAAAGATCCTAAACAGACTTTGTTCGACTCTCCGAAACAGCTGGTTACCATTCAGGATTCTTTGCGTCCCGAGGTGCTGACCATTGGTTTTGCCCGTCGTTTCGCAACCTATAAGAGAGCTTATCTGTTGTTCACCAACCTCGAAAGATTGGCGGCTATTGTGAACAATCCCGAACGTCCCGTTCAGTTCATCTTTGCCGGTAAGGCTCACCCGAACGACAAACCCGGTCAGGATCTGATCAAGAGAATCGTTGAGGTATCAGCAATGCCGCAGTTCGTTGGTAAGATTCTCTTCTTGCAGAACTACGATATGGATCTCTCGCGCAAGATGGTTCAGGGCGTGGATGTATGGTTGAATACTCCCACCCGTCCTTTGGAGGCTTCGGGAACCAGCGGCGAGAAGGCCGTTATGAATGGTGTTATGCAGTTCAGCGTATTGGACGGCTGGTGGGTAGAGGGCTACAAGGCAGGTGCCGGCTGGATGTTACCCATGGAGCGTTCTTACGAGGAGCAGAGATTCCAGGATGAGCTTGATGCCGAGATGATCTATCGCACCATCGAGGAAGAGATCGTTCCGAAATACTACAACCGTGGTGGTGACAACATCCCTCACGAGTGGGTTAAGTCTGTTAAGAGCTGTATCGCCGATATAGCATCTAACTTCACCACCAACCGTATGTTGACCGACTACGAGGAGAGATTCTACAATAAACTTGCAGCTCGTCGTCAGGTATTGGTTGCCGATGATTTCAGACAGGCTCGCGAGATTGCGGCATGGAAACGTCGCGTAAGCAACGCATGGGATAATGTTCAGGTTATTTCATCTCATCAGGATACCAATGCTACTCAGGCATTTGTTGTTGGAAATACATATCATTTCGAGGTGGTTGTTGATGTCGCAACCCTCAAACCCGAGGATATCGGTGTTGAGATGGTTGTTGCAAACCAGATCGAGCATGGTCAGCCTATCAAGATCAATGACAAGAAGGAATTTGTGATTGCAAATGTTGAAGGATCTAAGGTTACCTACAAACTCGAACTTGCTCCCGCCAAGACCGGAACATTCGATGTGGCGTTCAGAATCTATCCGAAGAACGATAAATTGGCCCACAGAATGGATTTCGCACTGGTTAAATGGGTGTAGTTAAATTTTATTTGGAAAAACGAAAAAAAAAGAGTATATTTAACAAGAATTTATTCAGTTGATATATGTCTGTACTCAATTTTGATAAGAACAGTTTGGGAAACTTGGAGTACTCCCTGCAAAGAGAGATGTTGTCTACTAACCGTACGGGTGGCTATATGAGCACCACCATCGTTTGTTGCAACACAAGAAAGTATCATGGTCTGATGGTTTGTCCTATCAACGAGAATGACGATAAGGATTATGTCCTTCTTTCGTCGTTGGATGAGACTGTGTTGCAGCATGGACAGGCATTTAATCTGGCTTTGCACCGTTTCCCCGGAATTTATGAGCCCCGAGGCCATAAATACATCGTTGATTTTAAGTATACTCCCACTCCTACCATCACTTATCGTGTAGGAGGCGTCTTGTTGCAGAAAGAGCTGCTGTGGCGTCAGCATACGTCATATTCGCGCCTGTTGATTCGTTACACACTGCTTGATGCTCACTCAAAGACAACGTTGCGTCTGCGCCCGTTCCTTGCGTTCAGAGAGAAACACAAGTTGAGCAAGGTGAATATGTATGCAAATGGTCACTCTTATCCTATTCAGAACGGTGTGAAATGTCGTCTGTATTCGGAGTTTCCGTGGCTGAATATGCAGCTCAATGATGCGCAGGGTGAGTTTGTGGCTGCTCCCGACTGGTATTACGATTTTGAGTATGCCGAGGAGTACAATCGTGGTTATGACAGCCATGAGGACTTGTTGACTCCCGGTTATTTTGAAGTAGAACTCACAAAAGATAAACCGCTTATTTTCTCGGCTTCGTTGGAGGAGATTGATGCAGAGAAATTGGATGCTGCATTCGAGAAGGAGTTGGCAGAGCATTCAGATAAGATTGACTTCTTGTCATGCTTGCGCCACTCGGCTCACCAGTTTGTCATCAGAAAAGGTGGCGGCAGTGAGGTTGTAGCCGGATATCCGTGGTTCGGAAGTTGGGGTAGGGATACTTTCATTTCGTTGCCCGGCATCACGTTGGCACAGGGCGATGTGAAGGCTTGCACCGACGTGCTTGACTCTATCGTGGAGAACATGAAAGACGGAATCTTCCCCAATGTGGGTAGCGCTTATAACTCGGTGGATGCACCGCTGTGGTTTATATGGGTGTTGCAGCAGTTGGAAGAGTATATGGATCCGACGGAGGTGTGGAAACGCTACGGCAAGTACGCCAAAGAGGTGTTGAACGCATTTCGTAATGGTGTTGGCGAGGTTATCTCCATGCATCAGAACGGCCTTATCTGGGCGTCACATCCTCAGTATGCAATGACCTGGATGGATGCTGTTGTGGATGGCAAACCTGTGACGGGTCGCGAAGGTTATCAGGTGGAGATTAACGCCCTTTGGTATAACGCAGTGTGTCATGTTCTGGATTGTGCCAAGAGAGCCGGCGATCGTCGTTTCACCTCGCAGTGGAAAGAGTTGCCCGCGTTGATCAAGGAGAGCTTCCTTGATAAATTCTGGCTGGCAGACAATGGCTACCTGGCAGACTATGTGGACGAGAACGGAGCAAACGAATTTATTCGTCCCAATCAGGTTATTGCCTGCTCAATGAAACATAAAATGCTGACTTTGGTACAGCAGGAGGCAGTTACCGACATCGTGAAACGCCACCTGCTTACAGCAAAAGGATTGCGTACGTTGTCTCCGCGCAACCCGCTTTACAAGGGCCATTATGAGGGCGATCAGCGCCACAGAGATATGGCATACCATCAGGGTACCGTATGGGTATGGCCGTTGGAGCACTATGTTAAGGCAAAGTTTGATGTTCAGGGTGCAGGCTTTGTTTCAACAGCCGAGGACATCCTCGCCAATTTCGATGAGGATATCAGTACCTATGGAATCGGTTCGATAGGCGAGATCTTCGATGCAGATCCTCCCTATGCTCCCAAAGGTGCCATTTCGCAGGCATGGAGTGTGGGCGCAATTTTGCGAATCGATGAAATGATAAAGAAGTATAAAAAGTAAAATAAGAAAGGAGCAACAATGAGAGTTCTTATGTTCGGATGGGAGTTTCCGCCACATATAGCCGGCGGTCTCGGAACAGCATGCTACGGTCTTACACGTGGTTTGGCAAAAAACGACGTGGAGGTTATATTTGTAATGCCGCATGCCTATGGTGACGAGGACCAGAGCTATGTAAATGTCGTGAATGCGAGTGACGTTGAGACTTCGTTTGCCACTATGGGGCGTGATGAGGAGTTCTGGAAGAACATATCTTTTATTAACATCGATTCGAACCTGATGCCTTATATGTCACCGGAGGAGTATGTTACCGAAAAACATTCGTCTGAGTTGGCAGGTAAGAATCATGTGGACGGTGATGTGTGGAAACAACGCTACAACTTCTCGGGTAAATATGGTGCAAACCTCATGGAAGAGGTGGCACGCTATGCTATGGTGGCCGAGCAGGTTGCCAAGAATTTGGAGGGACAATTTGATGTGATTCATGCTCACGACTGGTTGACCTATTACGCAGGTTTGGCGGCAAAGAGAGTGTCGGGCAAACCTCTGGTGGTGCATATCCATGCTACGGAGTATGACCGCAGTGGAGAGAGAGTCAATACCCAGGTTTACGATATCGAACGTGCAGGAATGGCAGGTGCCGATTTGGTAATGGCGGTGAGTGACCTGACCCGTAAGATTGTTGTCGAGAAGTATGGCATAGATGCAGATAAGGTGATTACGGTTCACAATGCAGTGTATTTTGCGGATACCGACGAGAAAGAGGTTGAACGCGGCGTGGAAGATAAGATTGTTACGTTCTTGGGACGTATCACATATCAGAAAGGCCCCGAATATTTCGTGGAGGCAGCTGCAAAAGTATTGAAAAGAACTAAAAATGTACGATTCGTCATGGCCGGAAGCGGTGATATGATGAACAAGATAATCAGACGAGTTGCAAAACTGGGTATCTCCGACAGATTCCATTTTACCGGTTTCTTGAAAGGTGATGATGTGCGCAAGATGTTCTCTTTGAGTGATGTGTATGTTATGCCGTCGGTATCGGAGCCGTTCGGAATCTCTCCGTTGGAGGCAATGAAATCACATGTACCAGTTATTATCTCTCATCAGTCGGGTGTTGCCGAGGTGTTGGATTATGCAGTGAAAGTCAACTATTGGGATGTTGATGCCATGGCCGATGCGATTTATGGTCTGATTACTTACCCGGCATTCAGCAAAATGTTTGCTAACAAGGGCTTGGAAGAGGTTACAGGTTTGAAGTGGGAGAATGCGGCACTGAAAATCAAAAAAGGTTACGAGAGAGTATTGAATAAAAATAAATAGAGGCGATGAAGACGATTTGTTTATATTTCCAAGTACACCAGCCGTTGCGACTGAAAACGTACAGATTTTTTAATATGGGTAAGGACCACAACTATTTGGATGTGTCACTCAACCGTTCTATTATGCAACGTGTTGCAGCTGATTGCTACCTTCCCATGAATGAGATGTTGCTCAAACTGTTGAAAGAGAACAAGGGTAAGTTCAAAGTGACTTTCTCAATCTCCGGCTTGGCTATTGAGCAGTTCAAGTCTTACACTCCCGATGTTTTGGACAGCTTCAAGAAGTTGGCTAAAACAGGACATGTGGAGTTTTTGGCTGAGACATATTCTCACTCTTTGTCGTCAATGATGGATAACGACGAGTTTGAGATTGAGGTTAAACGCCACTCGGATCTTATGGAGAAAGAGTTCGGTTACAAACCCACCTCATTCCGCAATACAGAGTTGATTTATTCTGATCAGATTGGTGCGCGTGTGGCCGAAATGGGTTATAAGACTATGTTGGCCGAGGGCGCAAAACATATTCTCGGTTGGAAGAGTCCCAATTTTGTGTATGCCAACTCTATTAACCAGAAGATGCGTCTGTTGCTGAGAAACTATAAACTCAGTGATGATATTGCATTCCGTTTCTCTGATCAGGGTTGGAACGATTGGCCTCTCAATGCTGATAAGTATGTTTCGTGGTTGCAGGGCGAAGAGGGAGATGTTCTCAATCTCTTCATGGATTACGAGACCTTTGGTGAGCATCAGAAGGCTTCGACAGGTATTTTTGAGTTCATGAAGGTGTTGCCTCAGTTGGCTCTTGCTACCGGCGAGTTGGAGTTCGCTACCGTAACCGAGGCCGCTGCAAAACATCAGCCTATCAGTGTTCTTCATGTGCCTCACATTATGTCGTGGGCAGACGAGGAACGTGACGTGACCGCATGGTTGGGTAACGAGTTGCAGAACGAGGCATTCTCTAAATTGTATGGTCTGCGCGAGAAAGTTGCCGAGTTGAATAGTGATGATTTCGAGTATGTATGGAGATTCATGCAGGCTTCGGACCACTTCTACTATATGGCTACCAAATGGCCTTCGGATGGTAATGTTCACAGCTATTTCAACCCCTACGATTCGGCTTATTCGGCATTCATGAATTATATGAATGTGT
>JAGBHS010000107.1 GCA_017935385.1 Tidjanibacter sp. | reverse complement strand
AGTTGCAATGCACCTTATAACGGACATTCAGGTCGCCCTCCCAAATTAACAGATCGGGCAACGAAACAGCAAAATAATCAATCTTCACATTGTCATTCATATGTTCCTGACCGTAAGCGACAAAACGTTCAAACAAAGCCTTTGCCTCACTTTCGCGACCGAGCTTCAACATCGCCATACCACGATAGAGAATCTTGTCGGGTTGCTGGTCGTTGTAATACATGGCATCGCCCAATTCGTCAAGTCCTTTCACGGCGGCATTGAAATACCCTTCGGCTCTTGCCCTATCACCAAGTACTTCACAAGCACAACCTGCGAAATAATCTATATCATTCTCCTGGGCCGCGGGCAACTTTCCTTCACCAAGATTCCACGGATATTCTCTGCACTCATCCAACAGACGCAGTGCATCCTCGGCCTTACCACACGCAATATACTGCTTTGCCAACTCTCTGCGGCAAATTACATACTGTGCCGTAACCTTTCCTTCGCCACCTTCCCAGGGATGGAATTTTCGTGCGGCAATCATATCAAGAGCCTCCTGATGACGTCCCAGCTGATTGAGCAGTGTGGCTTGTTCGAGATAAAGGTCATCGCGCAACGCCACAATCTCTGCATTTGCCTCAAAATTAGCCAATCGCTGCTCATAAGCATAATTCAGACGCTTATAAAGCTGATCGAGTTCCATAAAGATTCTCGAATCTTTCGGATTCAGTTCAAAGGCCTTTTCAAGCACCGTCACTGCATCGGCCGAACGATTGAACTTATTGTAATATGCCAGTGCCAGATTTCTTCTCACAATCGGATATTCGGGCAACAACTCGGCCGAACGTTCCCAACACCACAACGCATCGTCATACTGACGTTTATCATACCACAGATTTCCGAGATAATAGTACGCATATCCTCCCGCAGGATTCAATGCCATAATTCTCGAAAGCACCTGCACATCCTCCAACCTGTTCGGGAAGCAGTAATCAGGACAACACTCCTCGCCCATTTTTGCCAATTTCTCAGCCAACTGACCATCTCCGTTCTTGTCAGCAGCATAAGCCATATAGTACCATACCAACGGTGAAACCGCAGCACAATTCTCCACAGCCAGTTCCAACAATGCGATACAATCACTCCAAAGACCTGCTTTCAGATAATCCACAGCAAGTTCTTCATAATCGTGACTCTCTCCACGCATTACGGTCAGAAACTCCTCAACAGCACACTCGCCTGCCAGCATCTTCTCATACAAACAACCCGTATTCAGTTTGTCCTGTCCGAGTGATTCCGTAGCCAATGCAGCCGCCTCATCTCCGCGTTCCATAAGACGCAACACGGCACACTTCAAATGACGAGCCGTAGCATTATGCCAATTTCTTGCGAGTGACATATCCAACTCATACAGAGCCCTATCATACTCACCTTCTGCAACCGACAAGCGAGCCAGTTCCAAATATCCTGCTCCCTGCCATGCCGCATTCCAACAAGCCTTATAGAATGACTCATAGGCATCATCGTTTTTACCTTGATATTTCAATGCCAATCCGAGATTAAACAACGGCTCACCATCATACGGGTTGGGATTTCTGTCGGTCTGTGTCGCCACGGCACGACGCAGATATTTCTCCGCCTCTGCGAATTTACCTTTGCGTATCAGCCACAATCCCATGGCATTGTTACAACGGATATCGGTCGGCTCGCGACGCAAACCCTCCAAATAATAATCCGTAGCATTAAACGTAGCATGACGGTACTGCTCAATGTGGTGTCCAGTCAGAAATAGCTGTTCCACGCTGCTCACCTCTGCGGGAGGCAACGCCGCCTTTGCCGGGTCGGGAACGGGTTTCTCCGCCTCGGGTTCGGGCTGCCATGAGAGCTTTTTGCATCCCTTCTCGTCACAAATCAGCAGCTTACACTCCTTAATATTCGCTTTGAATCGCTGTTCGAAAACCTCTTCGGGCGATAATTCAAGTTTTTTCTCAAACACCGCTTTCTCGCCCTGCATCACCTTAATGTCGAAACTCTGACGCAGTGTAGCAAAGAGTTTCAGCACAGCCTCTTCGCCATCCTGTTCAATATTCATCATCAGATCCGCACAAGCATTCTTCACAACACCCAATTCGCGATAAGGGATAAAATACTGTGTAAAGTTCTTCTCCTCAAAAGGTTGCAACCAAGTGAAATCGGGTTGGTTGTCGCAATACATTCCCGTCATCAATTCGATATACGGGCCGTCCTCATCCGTCAGGTTGCGATCCCATGCACGGCCAAAATCGCCATTACCCCATGTCCACTGTTTCTTGCCGGGCGACACATTGTGATTAGCCACATGCAACACTCCCGCACGGGTATCATTCTCATATCCGCCCACAAAATCATACTTTGACTTTACTGCCATATATGAGGTCGGAACTGGAATATTCTTATAACAAGAGATATCCACACCCGCCGAATAATCCACCTTATAATACGTTCCCGTAGCGATGGGGAATGTAGAAACATCTCGCTTCCCGTGATCAAAAACAGCATTTACATCGGGCGGAAAAACACTCTGATAATCGTCATTCACCTTCACCGCCGGATTAGCCCACCACAAAAACGTCTGCGGTGTTGAGTTAGGATTATAAACCTGCCCTCTGATCTCCAAACGAGCCTGACCGGGGCGCAACGTATATCCTGCCATTCCCTTCTGATGGAACATACGTTCACGTTCTCCCACCCACACGGTAGCTCCTCCATCGGGCAAACGTTCCAAAACAAAATCCTGCGGCAGATAGGTACTCGGGCGATGATGCTGGGGCCAGTTAATCTCGATTCCTCCCGAAATCCACGGTCCCGTCAAACCCACCAATGCGGGTTTCACCACCTGATTATAGTAAATAAAATCGCGCCCTTTGATCTTGTCATATGCTCTCTGAACACGGCCACCCAACTCGGGCAGAATCATCACTTTTATATATTCGTTTTCCAAGAACACGGCATTGTACTCCTTATCCACCGGCTCGTCATAGATTTTCTCAACCACCGGATAGGGATACACCACTCCGCTACTACCTTGATAAACTCGTTTTTCCAGAAAAATAGGATTACGTTCCGCCTCGCCTATCTCATAAGTAGGAATTGTTATCTTTTCCTGCCAAATCTTTACTTCCATATCACGCAATCTTTCTATTTAACCAACTCTTTCTCAATCTCTTCAAGGCTCTTATTATTAGTCTCGGGAACATTCTTGATTATGAACAACAAGCCCAACAAACAAATACCGCCATAGCACCAGAACGTACCCGAAGCACCCAACGATGCATTAAGCAACGGGAAGGTGTAAGTCAGCACGAAACATGCGAACCACAAGGCAAAAGTGGATACAGCCATAGCCGCACCGCGAACCATATTCGGGAATATCTCAGAAACGACAACCCATACCACCGGAGCCAACGTCATGGCATAACATGCGATTGCCAACACAACAATCACCAACATGGCAATACCCGTCAGTTGGAAATGATAAGCCGCTCCCAACAACAGATAGATTAACGACAAACCTCCTGCACCCAACAGCAATAATGCTCGGCGACCCAAACGATCAATAACAAACATAGCCACGACAGTAAACACCACATTTGTAACTCCCGTAACAACAATATTCAACAAAGTCTGTGAAATGGTATATCCTGCCGCAGCAAATATCTCCTGAGCATAATTGAAAATCACATTGATTCCACACCACTGCTGGAAAACAGACAACACGATTCCGATAAGCAACACCTTGCGCATCGACGGCATCAACAGGTATTTCCAACCTGCACCCTGATGAGCAGCCTCGTCCTTCTCGATAGACTCTTTTATCTGAGCCATTTCGCCATCGGCATACTCTGCCGAGCCGATACGACCCAATATTTTGCGAGCTGCATCCAATTTCCCTTTTGTAGCCAACCAACGCGGCGATTCGGGAATCAAGAAGGCCAATACAAAGAACAATATTGCAGGCGCACACTCAATCCAGAACATTATGCGCCAACCCATCTGACCGTTCCAAGACTCTTTGATCATCTCCACCGTAGCATCTGCCGCAACAGGCTCTGCAACACGCCAGTTGATAAACTGGGCAGCCAAAATACCTATCACCATCGTCAGTTGATAGACCGACACCAAACGACCACGCATATTTGCAGGTGACACCTCGGCAATATACATCGGCGAGAGATTTGAGGCAAAACCTATGGCAAATCCGCCAAGAATACGATATGCAATAAACATTGCGAAATTGCTCGTTGCTCCTGTTCCTATTGCAGAAACAAGGAATATCGCAGCCGAGATAATAAGCATTTTCTTACGGCCGTAACGATCACTGAAAAAGCCGGCCAACAATGCACCGAACAGACATCCGATAAGTGCGCTACTCATAGCCCAACCCTGCAATCCGGGCAAATCGGAGATACCGAAAAACGGTTCATAAAAAGGTTTTGCTCCTCCGATCACGACCCAATCGTAACCAAAAAGCAAACCGCCCATCGCTGACACCAACGAAATGAGCAGCAAGTACGTCATGTTAATTTGTTTCATTCAGATTTAGTTTTTGATTAGTTTTTAATATTATTTTTAGTTGATTTATTCAAAATCAGGCATCGGTTCTGTTGGCTTATTCTCACTCTCCACATAAATTCTGGCAAAGAATCGCCCATACACTTTCTTATAATACCACGGAAGGTACAATCCCAAGGTGATTATCAAAAGCAACATTTGCCCTAAAAAATAGAGCCAATCGCGCCACATATGCAGTTCCATACCGAAGCGTCCCTCTATTTTATCTGTCCCGACAACCAGGCTCTGTGTAAAGTATCGCCATATCTTCAATGATGCGGCAGGAGCATACAAGCCTATCGTTATCAGGCTTAGGAACAGTTGTCCGAAGACAAACCAGCCACCATCCCACATAGAAGCAGTGGAAACCAATCGGCGATTGCCATACCAGCCCTTCAACAACCATTTACTATACACACCCGTCGTATACAATGATATAGCCACAAAGAATAATCCCAACAATAAGACAGACCAGAACAGCAACATGCTTTGATCCTCCGCAAATCTTTCCGTCACCTCTTTCATCGCAATCTCATAGGCAACCATGGGAAGCACATAAAGCAACACCGAGATATTGAAAAGCATCATCGGTTTGCCCTCAAACTCCAAGACATTGCCTCCATGAACGATTCTTCGTGAGAAATATCGCACCAATCGTGTCAGAAACCAGGGAGCATACAAGCCCAAAGTCAGCACAGAGAACAAAACATCAGGCAGAATCTGTTTAAAAAACTCACCGAAACGGAAGTCTGTATCAAACACAGATTCTTTGTAAACCACAGCCGCCACACTCTTTTCGACCACAAAATACAATGCAGAACAAACCACAACCAATGCGACAAAAATCAACAGTCCGCACAAAAGCACATTAAGCACCAAATCGAGATTCACCGGAGTGGTTAAAGAGAATATTTTATTGGCACCAAAAAGCAGATATTCACCAAGCGAATAAAGCACAAATACCAACCAAACAATCAACATCGGCCACAAAACAGCCTTTGTTTTCAGATTAAAGGAGAAATAATTCCTCATATTGACACAAATTATTAATCTTTATCTTGCGAAGATAAGAAAATTTATTGTAAAATTTATAACTTTGCACCTTAATTATATGGAATTAATCAGCACAAAAGAATATGAGCATTATTGAACTAAGCGAACAAGAACAACTCCGTCGCAACTCTTTGGCGGAACTTCGCAAATTGGGCATCAATCCCTACCCCGCTGCCATGTACGAGGTAAACGCTACGGCAGAACAGATTCACTCGGAATTCGATCCCGAAAAAGGTAATTTTCAGGAGGTAACAATAGCCGGACGTCTGATGAGCAGACGAATCATGGGTAGCGTATCTTTCTTCGAATTGCAGGACCACACAGGCCGCATACAGGTATATATCAAACGTGACGATGTGTGCCCCGAAGGTGATACAACTCTCTACAATACGGTTTTCAAGAAACTGCTTGACATCGGCGACATCATCGGTGTAAAAGGTTTTGTTTTCATTACCCAGACAGGTGAAACGTCTATCCATTGTAAAGAGTTTACGGTATTGAGCAAATCACTGCGCCCCCTGCCCATCGTGAAGGAGAAAGACGGTCAGCAGTTCGACGCCTTCACCGATCCGGAGTTGAGATATCGCCAGCGCTATGTGGATCTGATTGTGAATCCCAAAGTGAGAGAGGTATTCAAGAAACGTTCGATAATAATGAATACCATGCGCGAGTATTTCGACGCAAACGGCTATGTGGAGGTAGAAACCCCCATCTTGCAGCCGATACCCGGT
>JAGBHS010000106.1 GCA_017935385.1 Tidjanibacter sp. | reverse complement strand
CTTCGACGAGGACGGACGAGCAGACGTGCTGAACTATGTGATTGAGAAATACGGTCAGAAACGTGTGGCTCAGATTATCACATTTGGTAAGATGTTGCCCAAAATGGCCATCAGAGATGTGGCGAGAGTTCAGAAACTGTCGTTGCAGGAGAGTGACCGAATCGCAAAACTTGTCCCCGACAAGATAGCCGCCGAAAAAGGCGAGACCCAGTTTGAACGTCTGTATAAGGACGTCCCCGAATTGCGCAAGGAGAAAGAATCTCCCAACGAGTTGATAAAAAACACGCTTAAATATGCCGAGCAGTTGGAAGGCTCAATACGTCAGACCGGCGTGCATGCCTGCGGAGTGATTATCGGTCAGGACGATTTGGAGAAATTCGCCCCCATTGCCACCGCCAAAGATGCCGATCTGAACGTGGTGCAGTTCGAGGGAAAATTTGTGGAGAGTGTCGGACTGATCAAGATGGACTTCCTTGGTCTGAAAACTCTGTCCATTATAAAAGATGCGGTGGCCAACATAAAACGTACACGCGGCATAGACATTGATATCGATTCTATTCCGTTGGACGACGCCAAGACGTACGAGTTGTTCAGCCACGGCGATACGACGGGCATCTTCCAGTTCGAGTCGGCGGGCATGAAGAAATATCTGCGCGCACTGAAACCCACCCGACTGGACGACCTCATCGCCATGAACGCCCTCTACCGTCCGGGCCCGATGGATAAAATTCCCAACTTCATCGACCGAAAACAAGGTCGCGAACCGGTGACTTACGAGTTCCCCGAGATGGAGAAATATCTGGCCGACACGTACGGAATTACGGTATATCAGGAGCAGGTGATGTTGTTGTCTCAGTTGCTGGCAGGATTTACGGGCGGTCAGGCCGATACGTTGCGTAAAGCGATGGGAAAGAAACAACGTGCGGTGCTGGACAAGATGAAGCCACAATTCATTGAGGGTGCGGTGGAACGCGGCCATGATCCGAAAATCTGCGAAGATATATGGGGTCAATGGGAGGCATTTGCCTCTTATGCGTTCAATAAATCGCACGCCACCTGCTATGCCTATGTGGCCTACCAGACCGCATGGTTGAAAGCGCACTACCCTGCCGAATTCATGGCGGCACTTATGAGCCGAAACTCATCAAGCATTGACAAAGTAACCACCTTCATGGACGAGAGCAAACGCATGGGATTGCGCGTACTGGGACCCGATATCAATGAGAGTATACATGTATTCTCGGCCGACAAGAATGGTATTATCCGTTTCGGCATGGCAGCCATAAAAGGAGTAGGCGAGGCAGCGGTGAAGAGCATCGTTCACGAGAGAGAAAAAAACGGCAAATTCAAGGATATATACGACTTTATGGAACGCATTGATTTCCAGGCAGTCAACCGCAAAACAATAGAAAACATCATATTGTCGGGCGGCCTGGACTCCATATTGTCAATGCATCGCGGCAAACTACTCACACCCCATCCGAAAGATCCGCAAGGTCCCGTATTCCTGGATCAACTGATGAAGTATGGTTCCAATGTTCAGAACGAACGTAACAATGCTCAACAGAGTCTGTTCGGTGGCGGTTCGCACGTGGATATTGTCCGTCCGTTGGCGCAGAACCTGCCCGACTGGACTCAACTCGAAACCCTCAACAAAGAACGCGAGGTGATAGGTCTGTTCCTGTCGTCACACCCGCTGGATGACTATGCACCGATAGTGAAGAACATGTGTAATACCACACTCACTCAGTTCGCCAACTTGAACGACATAAAAGGTCGCGAGTTCACCATAGCAGGCATGGTAATCGGAGCAGCAAACCTATACACCAAAACAGGCCGACCGTTCGGAAAGTTCACGTTGGAGGACTACTCGGGAACACACGAATTTACGCTGTTCGACAAGGATTACGAGAATTTCAGAAAGTTCCTCTATCCGGAATACTTTTTGATGATTCGCGGCAGTGTCAAACCTCGCAAATTCAACGAGAACGAATTTGAAGTGAAGATAAACTCCATGATGCAGCTGGACGAAGTTCAAGAAACACTCTTGAAAGAGATTGTGCTCAATATCAACATTGAAGACATCACACCGGAGCTCATGGAGGCATTGGAGAGCAATGTGGCCGGGTCGGAAGGAAACACACAACTCAAAATCAGAATCAACGATCCGAAAAACAACATAAGCGCACCGTTCCTCGCCAAAAAGAAAAAAATAAGAGTTACAAAAGAGTTTTGCGACTTTTGTGACGCATGGGACATCCGCTTCATGTTGATGAGTTAATAAAACGAAAGAAAACACAATAATATAGATATCAAACAATTAAAACAAAAGAACAATGGAAGTAACAATTACCAGCGCAAATTATGAGGAGTTGGCAGCATCGGGCAAACTCGTATTGATTGATTTTTGGGCAGAGTGGTGCGGTCCTTGCCGCATGATGGCTCCTATCGTAGAGAAATTCGCCGAGGAGTATGGCGACAAAGCCATTATCGGCAAATGCAATGTTGACGAGGAGGATGACCTCACCGTACAGTTCAGCATCCGCAGCATCCCCACAATCGTATTCGTAAAGAACGGTACCGTTGTTGACAAACAGGTGGGTGCCTGCTCAGAGTCGGATTTGAGAGCAAAACTCGAAAAGAACCTATAAAAACCGATGCCTTAACAGACAGACACGAAAAACCCGAGCCGCATATGGCGCGGGTTTTTATCTTTCTGCACCCCTACAAAACATCCTTACAACCGGACAAAGAAGAAAAAATAGACTAAAAAATTAAAAAAAATACGGGAAAATGTTTGCGGATAACTAAAATTATATATCTTTGCAACGTTTTCAGGGAGGAAACAACATATTGGGCTATGGTGTAATGGTAACACTACAGATTCTGGTCCTGTCATTCTTGGTTCGAGTCCAGGTAGCCCAACAAAAAAACCGTTTCAGAAATGAAGCGGTTTTTTTATTCCTTTTTTCATTCCTCTACACTCTGCGAATTAGTCTGAGTGGGAAACGTGAAAGATGAAAGGAGAAGAAGTGAGGGATAAGAGTATGGGAAAAATCACTCTTTCATGGTCTCCTCGTCAAAAAAGCGTTCGTCGAAATTAACCAGATATACCTTCTCCACCGCACGCGAAATGGCCGTATACAGCCACCTCAACAGATCCTTACTTATCGGTTCCTCGCCAAACAACATCCTGTCTATAAACACCACACTCCATTGGCCACCCTGCGCCTTGTGACAAGTGACTGCATAGGCAAATTTAACCTGTACGGCATTGAAATATTCGTTCTCCCGCATCTCTTTGTAACGCTTGGCCTTTGATGTGATATCCATATAATCCTGCTCCACAGCCGAAAAAAGGGCTCGACTCTGCTCATGTGTCAGCGAAGGCGACTCACTCGAAAGAGTATCAAGCATTATCTTGCAATCCATCTCATAATCATCATAATCGGGGAAAGAAAGACGGGCCTCGGCAAATCGGAATCCATACAGTTCCTCAAATCGGCGCAGACGTCTTATACGAGCCGTATCTCCATTGGCCATAAAATCCAAACGACACTCCTCTTCATGTTCCGTAAAATGATAATTGTTCTTGACCACCATCAACATGTCGCCCGACTCAATCTCATTCTCGGCATAGAGCACACGTCCCCTTATACCCTCATTGAAACGATTCGCACGCTTGTTGGAACGCGTGATAACAATCACATCCTCTCGACCATATTTTCCGTAACAGCTCTCAACAAGTTCCAAAAATTCGCCCCCTTCAACAACACCAAAATCGGGATAACTCATGTCAAAACGAGGAATCTCGTATATTCCCGACTCTATCATACATCGCACCATGGTGGCATTGAACAAAATACCCGAATCAATCTGTTGGCGCACAACATCATCCAATGTTCCATACACCACCGGACCATACATCTCCATACGTTTGGGATTAAGTGCCGGACTTATATCGTGACCGATGGGAGGCAACTGTGCCGAATCACCCACGAACATTATGCGACATCGGGTACCACGTCGCACATACTCAAACAAATCATCCAGTAAAGATCCCGAGCCGAAAACAGCACCCTCGGTAGAAAAATCAGCAATCATCGACGCCTCATCCACGATAACACACGCATCTTTCTCGCGATTAAAGTCCAAAGTGAAGCGCGAATCGATATCCGCCATATTTTTTTGGCGATAAATTTTTTTGTGAATTGTCAGCGCGCGTTCACCCGACATCTGTGCCGCCACCTTCGCCGCACGCCCCGTCGGAGCAAGCACTATCGGCTTTATTTTCAACTGTTTCAGCACTTTAACAAAAGCCGACACAATGGTGGTTTTACCCGTTCCTGCATAACCGTTGAGAATGAAAATCTCATTAAAATTATCATCCGCAAGCCATTGCGATAATTTTTCTATAATTTTTTTTGCCCAAAAGTTGGAGTAAACGCAAAATTAGCGTAAATTTGGGTCGCAATATATTCATTAACCATGTGTTGATCGGATATGTTGACAGTTAAATTTGAATTTTAGACTACAAACTTAATAATTAAAACACAGAGATGGTAAGAAAAATTTTTCAATTCGTTCTCGCTTTAGCAATTATTGCTTTGGCTTATGTGCTTTACGATCAGATTATGTCTCCGTTGCAGTTTGACAAAACAGCAGCTATTCGTCAGGAAGCCGTAATCGAGCGTATCAAGGACATCCGTAGCGCCGAGCAGGCCTACAAACAGGTGTATAACAAATACACTGACAATTTCGACACCCTCATCAACTTCGTTCTCACAGGCGAGTTGGAGTTCTCGAAACAGATTGTTTCTGAGGATGACTCTGCAGGTTTGGCTCAGTTGAAAAAACTCGGTAAACAGAACATCGAGAAATTCACCGTGCCCGTTATCGACACCATTTTTGGCGAGAAGATTATGACTCCCGAGGATGTAAAACAGATTCGTTACATTCCTCACACCAACAACATCGAGTACCGTCTTGAGGCTGGCGACTTGACCACTGCATCTAAAGTGGTTGTTCCCGTATTTGAGTGCCGTGCTCCTTACAAAGACTATCTTGGCGATTTGGATCAGCAGTTGCTCATCAACCACATTGATGACCAGACCAGTCTTGACAAATACCCCGGTATTAAAGTAGGTTCAATGGTTCAGGCTACCAACGATGCCGGTAACTGGGAGTAATAACAAAAAGAGTTACAGGAGTTTGTCCATCCAACAGCAGTTGGGTGGACAAATTTTCTCTATGACCGAACCCAAACATCTGGTTGTAGAGATCGATACCTGTTTCACTAAGCCTATCCCCTCACAAGAGAACATCTCGGCCGAATCTTGTTTTGAGGCCGACGGACTCACAGTGACGCACAACGAAACTCTGCTCAGGACCTATATAACAAGCGAACTGGATCTTGTTACTGTTGTCCCCAACAGCGCATTGGAGCAGATGAATCGCCATTTCAGCGAACAAAAATACCTTATATATACTCCGTTGCAACGAGCAGTGGAGTACGTTCGCAAACGTCAGGCTATGACAATGGCTATATGGTTCTCGCAGCACAACACCTACATTGCAATAGGCGAGAAACGTACGCTTAAATACGCAGAGGTTTTCCCCATCACCAGCGACAATGATTTATTGTATTGTCTGTCGGTAATCGACAACGATTTCGGTGTCTTGAAATCGGCCAATGTCATACTGCTTGGCAAAAACACTCAGGCGCGCCTGAAATTCCTCAAAAAATATATCAAAAACTGCAAATGCGAATAGTAAGCGGAAGATACAGAGGGCGAACGATCAATCCTCCCAAAAACCTGAGAGCCCGTCCGACAACCGACTTTGCCAAAGAGAATCTCTTCAACATCTTGGCCAATATGGTTGATTTTGAGGAAGTGGATGTGCTTGACCTGTTCGCAGGCACAGGATCGATAAGCTACGAGTTTGCATCAAGAGAGGCTCGTTCGGTAACTTCGGTAGAGATTAATACGATTCACTACAACTACATCAAAAGCATGGCCAAAGAGTTGGGTTTCGAGCGCATGTATCCCGTCAAGGCCAATGTTTTTCTATATCTGAAAAGTTGCGACAAGCAGTTTGATATCATTTTCTCCGATGCACCTTATGACCTGCGTGGTTCGGAGGAGGTAATCAATATTGTATTTGAGAAAAACATGCTGCGCGAGGACGGCATACTCATATTTGAACATTCGCAGAACATGAATTTCTCCTCTCACCCCCACTTCATGCAGGAGAGAGTCTACGGCAGTGTTCATTTCACTATCTTCTCGGCAGAGCCACAAGAACAAGAGTAACTTACACCTATTTATATATAAAGTCATTGGGAATATGAACTGGATCATTCTGATTCTGGCAGGTTTTTGCGAAACCGGTTTTGCCTTTTGTTTGGGAAAAGGTAATCTTGAAAGTGGCAACAAAGCCTTTCTCTGGTATTCGGGTTTTGCCATTTTGTGCCTTCTCAGTATGATTCTGCTCACCAAGGCCACCCGTACCATACCTCTCGGAACGGCCTACCCCATATGGACAGGAATCGGAGCTGTCGGAACGGTAATTATAGGCATACTGATTTTCAAGGAGCCCGTATCTTTTTGGCGCCTGTTCTTCATCTTCACACTTATTGCCTCCATCATCGGGCTGAAACTGGTACATTAAGCAATAATAAGTTGACAAAAAAATAGCACAAGAATTTCTCCTTGTGCTATCAATTCGTACAATCAATTTCGATTTACTCTTTCACATGCTTGTATCCGGGTTTGTGACGAATGACAAGTTCGTTCTCAATGTCGGCCAACGAACATCCCATCTGTTCCATCAACACCAACAAGTGATACAACAGGTCTGATGCTTCATAAACAAATCTCTCCTTATTGCCGTCTACCGCTTCAATGATGGTTTCCACGGCCTCCTCGCCCACTTTCTGGGTAATCTTCTTCACTCCCTTATTGAACAGCGTGGTGGTATAAGACCCCTCGGGCATCTGGGCATGACGCTGCTGAATCACACTCTGCAACTCACGTACAAAACCCTCATTATCGGGTGTCTGGAAACAACTGACACTGCCGGTATGACAAGTAGGACCGACAGGTGTCGCCTTAATCAACAACGTATCATCATCGCAATCGGTGAAAATCTCATCCACATAGAGGAAGTTTCCACTCGTTTCGCCTTTTGTCCAAAGCGTCCGGCGCGAACGGCTATAAAAAGTAACCTTACCCTCTGCCACGGTCTTGTCGTACGCCTCCTCATTCATATACCCCAACATGAGCACCTTCAACGTACGGCTATCCTGAATGATTACGGGCAGGAGGCCATCGGCACACTTACTCAAATTCAATTCACTAAAATTTTTTCTCATTTTTATAGTCTATTTACACATTTTCTTTTTCCTACGACCCTTCAACGCATCCATTCGCTTATCTGTCCGACCGTTATGCGTCCCTCATAGAATGCTTTTCCTATTATGACCTTACGCAAACCGAGAGCATTCAATCGTTCCACATCGTCCATGCAGCCTATTCCGCCACTGACCGTTATATCTATTCCCTCATAACGACGTTGCAAGGCATCATACATCTCCTCGTTCACCCCCGACAACATTCCGTCTTTCGAGATATCCGTGCAAACCACCTGAGACAATCCCGCCGGAGCAAATCGGTCAATAATCTCTTCCAGCGTCACCTGCGAGGTTTCCAACCATCCATGCGTAGCCACAAATCCACTCTTCACATCGGCACCCAGCACCATGCGTTCGGCACCGAAAGCCATCAGCCACCCCTCAAAAAGTTCGGGTTTCTGCACCGCGATACTTCCGCAAATGGCATATTTCACACCGCTGTTGAACACATCCCTCAAAGCCACATCACTCTTGACTCCGCCACCAAACTCGACATCCAGTCCCGTTCGTGTAACCACTCTCTCAACCACCGTCAGGTTGCGTGGCATTGACTCTTTCGCCCCGTCAAGATCCACCACATGTATTCGTTTCACCCCCGCATCGGCAAACATCATCGCCGCATCTATGGGACTTTTGTAGTAGACCGTCTTGGCATCATAATCGCCCTGCGAAAGACGCACACACTCGCCGCCAATAATATCAATGGCCGGTATCAGTTCTATCTTTCTTTCAATCATAACACACCTTTACTGCTTGGCAAATCATAGTTAAACGGTTCTCTGCGTACTGCCGCCTTCAACGCCCTGGCAAACGCCTTGAACACCGCTTCGGCAAGATGATGATTGTTCTCGCCACGCGCCTCTATGTGCAGATTGCAACGCATCTCGGCCGCCAATGCCTTGAAAAAGTGTTCGAACATCTCGGTCGGAACATCACCCACCATATTGCGCGTAAACGGCACCCGCCAACTCACATCTATACGACCGCCAAAATCCAGCAACACCAACGCATCCGACTCATCCATCGGAAGTGCAAATCCATAACGTCCAATTCCGCGTTTATCACCCAGAGCTCGCAGAACAGCCTCTCCGAGAGTTATGGCAACATCCTCCATCGTGTGGTGTTCATCCACTTCGAGGTCGCCATCTGCCTCCACACACAGTCCTATTCCGGCATGATGAACAATCTGGTCCAACATGTGATCGAAGAATTTCAGACCCGTATCAATCTTGGACTCCATACGGCCATCGAGATCCACCGCCACTCTGATTTTGGTCTCGCGCGTGTTCCTCACCACTTCCACAACCCTGTCACTCCTTCTTATCCGTTCTGCCACATCGGCCCAATCATTACTGATCAGTTCACAATCGGTACTCTCCATATCTGCGGCCTTCAAAATTTTGGAGCCATCCTCGGGCGCTTGAAACAAAATCGCACGTGCGCCCAGATTCTTGGCCAACTGAACATCGGTGGCCCTGTCACCAATAACCCATGATGCGGCCAAATCATACTCACCTCCCAGATATTTGCCAAACATACCTATGCCCGGTTTGCGGGTCGGAGCATTCTCTTCCGGCAGTGTCGGATCTATCAGTTGGTCATCAAACCCAACGCCTTCGGCAGCCAACGTCTCCAACATCTTGTTGTGGGCCGGCAGGAAGGTGTCCATCGGGAACGATTCGGTACCCAAGCCATCCTGATTACTCACCAGAACCAACTCATAATCGGCCATTCTTAATGCTTTCATCCCCGAGATTGCCCCTCGCACAAAAGACAACTTCTCCAAACTGTCCACCTGATAATCTACGGGCGGCTCTTTGATTATCGTTCCGTCACGATCGACAAATATTGCGCGTTTCTTCTGCATATTACTCTATTTGAATCGTTTTACTATCTCCAACATCTTATCATTCTCTTCGGGCGTTCCTATCGTGATTCGCAGACACTCATCGCATCCCTTAACCGAAGAACGATCGCGAACAATAACCCCCTCGTCAATGAGTGCATTATACAAGCGACGTGCATCACTCACCCTTGCCAGCACGAAATTTGCCTCGCTCGGAAAAACTCTTTTCACACACTCCGCTTCCGACAACTCCGCCATAACGCGCTGACGCTGTGCCACAATCTCGGCCACCTGCTCATCCACACCCTTCGCCAGGATGTCGGTCGCCGCAGCCATACCCGTCACATTTATATTGTACGGATATTTCACTCTGGCAAACAACTCCATAACTTCTGCCGAAGCAAATGCAAGTCCCAATCTCAAGCCCGCCATACCCCACGCCTTCGACAGGGTTTGCAACACTATCAGGTTGGGATGCGCCGCCAAATCGTTCAACAACGAGGGCTGATCTGCGAAATCGATATACGCCTCATCCACCACCAGTATTCCGTCAAATCTTTCGGACAGTTCCAACACCTCTTCACGCGGAAAAATGTTTCCCGTCGGATTGTTAGGCGAGCAGAGAAACATCAGCCTGCTCTCCCCGTCCGTTGCCGCCAAAAGACGTTCCACAGGCAGAGAATAATCTTCATTCAGCTGCACCTCTCTCAACTCCACATCATTGGTTGCCGCCGCCACACGATACATTCCATAGCTCGGCGCAATCGCCACCGCATTACTTATACGCGGCTCGCAAAAGATTCTATAACACAAATCTATCGCCTCGTCGCTGCCATTACCGACAAAGATATTCTCCACTGCCACGCCCTTGATTGCCGACAGTTGTTCTTTCAAGGCAGCCTGCATGGGGTCGGGATAACGGTTTACACCATTCTCATAGGGGTTCTCGTTGGCGTCCAGAAAAATTCCCGCCTTACCCTTATACTCATCTCGTGCCGTCGAATATGGCGTCATAGCCAATATATTCGGACGCACATATTTCATCACATCTCTACTCATTGTTCTTCATCTTTTCAAGTCTTACCCTCACTGCATTGGCATGGGCATCCAGTCCCTCCGCCTCGGCCATGGTCATGATAGTGTTGCTCAACGCATTGAGTCCCTCGGGCGAAAGTTCCTGATAGGTGATCTTACGCACAAAACTATCCAGATTGACTCCGCTGCACGAACGCGCCCAACCCGATGTTGGCAACGTATGATTGGTTCCCGAGGCGTAATCTCCCGCACTCTCGGGCGAATAATTACCCACAAAGATACTTCCTGCCGCCGTTATATGAGCTGCCACATTCCACGGTTCGCGCATCGAGATAATCAGGTGTTCGGCCGCATAGCTATTGGCAAAGTCAATCATATCCTCCTTATCATCAAACACCACCATACGGGCACACTCCAACGATTTATTCACCACTTCCAATCGGGGCAGAAGAGCCTTCTGGCGCGCTATCTCCTCGGCCACCGCCTTAGCAATCAGTTCATTATTGCACACCAGCACCGCCTGTGAATCGGCGCCATGTTCCGCCTGCGACAACATATCGGCCGCAACAAACGACGGCTCGGCCGTTTCATCCGCCATCACCATCACTTCCGAGGGACCCGCCGGCATATCTATCGCCGTAACCGCACTCACCAACTGCTTGGCCTTCATCACATATCTGTTGCCCGGACCAAATATCTTGTCCACCCTCGGCACACTCTCCGTACCGTATGCCATAGCAGCCACCGCCTGTGCGCCACCGAGTTTATATACCGTATCTACACCGCATCGGCGAGCAGTATACAACACTTCGGCCGCCACCTTGCCGTCACGACGCATCGGGGTACACATCACCACTCTGCGACATCCGGCCACCCTCGCAGGAACCGCCAACATAATCACCGTAGAGAACAATGGCGCACTGCCGCCCGGAACATACAATCCCACCGTATCAATGGCCACCGCACGCTGACAACAATATATTCCTTGCGCAATCTCAACATCTATCGGCTCGAAACTCTGCGCCTGATGAAAACGCATCACATTCTCACGCGCCTCATCAACCGCACGCTTGACCTGCTCACTCACAAGGCTCTCCGCCTCGACATACTCCTCCTCGGTAACCATCAACGAATCGGGCCACATGCCGTCAATACGCAGTGTGATGTCACGCAATGCCGCATCGCCTCCCGAAGCCACATCACGAAGAATCTCCTGTACCACTCCGTTTATCTCATCATCCGAAACACTCATTCGGGCCGTAATGTCACGCCACTCCTCACGACTCGGATTTTTAAACACTTTTATTCCTTGCATAGATCTTTATTATTGTTAGTCCCTCGGCTTTCTGCCATTAGTTCCGCATTTCTGCAAAAACTATACTATCAACTTATCCACCGACAGCACCAATATACCTTCGGCACCAATCTTCTTCAATCTGTCCACCTTATCCCACAATTCTCTCTCTTCCACAACAGAGTGCAACGAATACCATCCCGGTTGTGCCAAAGGCATGAGGGTCGGACTACGCATGGCAGGCAGAATCTCTATCGCCTCTTTAATGGCCTCCTCGGGCAGATTCATCAACAAATATTTCTTTCCGCTACTTACCAACACCGCCTCAATGCGGAACAACAATGTTTCGAGCAGTTCTCTCTTCTCGGCCGACAACTCCTTGTTCGCAATCAGCACCGCCTCCGACTCAAACACTCTCTCCACCTCCACAAGGCCATTGGATACCAACGTTCCGCCCGATGACACAATATCAAATATGGCATCTGCGATTCCTGCCGCAGGAGCAATCTCCACCGAACCCGCAATATTGTGTATCTCGGCCTTCACGCCTCGTTCCTCAAAGAATCGTGACAAGATATTGGGGTACGATGTCGCAATACGTTTGCCGTTGAAATACTCCACCGATTCGTATCGTTCGGTCTTGGGCACTGCCAGCGAGATGCGGCAACCACCGAAACCCAACTTCTTAACAATCTCCACATCAAACCCCTTCTCGGCAACCTCGTTCATGCCGACAATACCTATATCGGCCGCACCCATCGCCACACTCTGCGGAATATCGTCATCCCTCAAATAGAGCACCTCCAACGGAAACCCGCCGGCCTTGGTAAGAAACTTTCTCTTGTTCTCCTCTATATTTATTCCCGCGTCACGCAACAGACTTACACTCTGTTCGTTAAGACGACCTTTGGTTTGAATCGCAATTCTAATCATTTTCTCTCTTTTTATGTTCATATTTTCATCTGCATCGCAAAGTAAACAACAAAAACGGAGTCCCACTCTCAACAAGGCAGGCCTCCGTTTTCTATCTTGTACAATCTGATGAATTGCTCACATACGACACCGCCCTTACCTTATGAGATATGGTGATGATGATGTATGTAAACTCTTCTTGTCATTATTGCTCTCTTTTTTACAAATATATCACTATTAATAATACATTCAACAACAATGTTCTATTTTTAACACATTACACTCCGTATGCGACGAAAACGAACATTCTCTTCAATTCAGACCGACTATTTATTGTTCTGCTCTTTGAGCAAGTCTCTGATCTCGGTCAGCAACAACTCCTCTTTCGAGGGCTGGGGCTCGGGAGCAGGAGCAGCCGCAGCGGCTGCCGCAGCAGCATCTTCTTCGGCTTTGCGTTTCAACGAGATCTTATTCATAACCTTCACCATCATGAACACACAGAAGGCCAGAATGAAGAAATCGAAACACTGCTGAATAAACGCACCGTAGTTCCAGTAAATGGGCTCCAAAGCCTGCTCTACCACCTCAGCAGGAGCCTCGCCGTTAGCCAGTTTGCCCACTCCGTCGGTAACGAACGAAGTAGCCTGCGAGGTCACATCACGCACTTTTGAGATGTCGAGTTTCAGATCGGTGAAGTTCACATTGCCAAGCAATGCTCCGATGGGCGGCATCAAGATATCATTAACCAACGAGGTTACAATCTTACCAAAAGCGCCACCGATGATTACACCGACTGCCATATCCATTACATTACCCTTCATTGCGAAGGTTTTAAATTCTTTCCAGAATGCCATAGTTACTATTTTTTAATACATTAATAATTTCATTAGAACAAAATTACGTTTTTTTTACCAATTTCTTAAATATTCATAATAAATTTTACACTATCCTCACATAATTCGCCCAAACATACAACCATTAAAAGAATATTCGTATCTTTGTAGATACGGCAATTTAAACAATACAGAACTATTATGAAAAAATCTATTATTCTTTTCACGCTGTTGTTGGGCTCACTTATTTGCTCGGCACAAAATAAAGAGACCATCACCGTAGCGGGAGGTCAGCAACTCTCCGATGTAGTCTATCTGCACGAAGAATTCATCAAGGGTAACGTACTTTTCAAATCGGGCAACCGCGCGGCACCGCTTATGAACTATAATATGTTGTCGAAACTCGTTCAGTTCAAAGACGAGTCGGGCAAAATCATGGATATAGACAATCCTGACGACATTGCAACGCTGAGCCTGGGTGGAAAGTCTTATGTCTACAACTCGAACGGTTATTCGCAGTATATAGGCCTTTATGGCGACATTGCCCTCACCAAGCAGGACTATCTGTTGTTGCGCGACATTCTCGCCGAGGCCGGTTACGGAGGTCAGTCGGGAACCACCTCTGCATCATCCATGTCGGCCATGGAGCAGAGTGTTGATTACAGATTGCCGGTAGGTGAATCGCGAGTTTATGAGAAGACTGCGGCCTACTATTTGGTCAAGAACGGCAAGAGCATGGCACTCAATCAGAAGAATCTGGCAAAATGTTTCCCGAAACAGAAGGCGTTCATTGCCGAGTATTTCGCCACCAATGATGTAAACTTGGACGACGAGGCACAAGTGAAAGCCCTGCTCGACAAGTTGAGTGAGTAACTTTTATAGACTTGTCCGACATGTAAAAATGTGCGGTTTTAAGCATGATATTTTTGTTTAAAAATGCCAATACGCACAAAAAGAGAGAAAAAATCGTAAAAAGAGTTTGCGGAAAAAGAAATTGTGTTTATCTTTGCCGCGTCTTAGAACGATGGCGAGATAGCTCAGCTGGTTAGAGCGCATGATTCATAATCATGAGGTCCCCGGTTCAATCCCGGGTCTCGCTACCAAGATAATCAGCCACTTACAAAGAGATTTGTGAGTGGTTTTTTTTATTTATTGTGCTACCGTTCGCACGTGTCATTCGCACGACAACCGTTTATCAGGCCCAACGTACGGAAAAATCAAGAAAAAACCTGCCCTAAAATTTTGCAGGG
>JAGBHS010000105.1 GCA_017935385.1 Tidjanibacter sp. | reverse complement strand
CTATACTCTCGGTCCGCTTGTTACCGACATTGCGCCGGCCTACGACCATATCACGTCGGCCATCGGTGCGGCACAAATCGGTTGGCTCGGTACGGCCATGCTTTGTTACGTGACGCCCAAAGAGCACCTCGGTCTGCCCAATAGGGAGGATGTGCGTACGGGAGTGGTGACATATAAGATTGCGGCTCATGCTGCCGATATAGCCAAAGGTCATCCGGCGGCTGTGGTGCGTGATAATGCATTGAGCAAGGCTCGTTTCGAGTTCCGTTGGCGCGACCAGTTCCATCTCTCGCTTGACCCCGAACGAGCCCTCGAATATTTCGAGCAGGGGCATCACACAGACAAGGAGTATTGCACCATGTGCGGACCTAATTTCTGTGCCTTGAAACTGACTCATGAATTAAAGAAATTGAAGGAGAAATAAAATATGTTTTCAGAAGTATTGGAAAAGATTTCGTGGGATGACACCACGAATAGAATTTATGCCAAGACCGATGCCGATGTGCGTAGGGCATTGGGTAAGGAGCATTGTGATGTAGAGGATTTCATGGCGCTTATCTCACCTGCTGCCGAACCTTATTTGGAGCAGATGGCCGCTTTGAGCCGTCGCTACACCGAGGAACGTTTCGGCAAGACCATTTCGCTGTTCATTCCACTCTATCTGACCAACTCGTGTACCAACTCGTGTGTCTATTGCGGTTTTCATATCAGCAATCCCATGCCGCGTACGATTCTCACTCCGGCCCAGATGGAGGATGAATATCGTGCCATCAAGCAACTCGGACCGTTTGAGAATATACTTCTTGTGACGGGAGAGAATCCTGCGAAGGCTGGCGTACCCTATCTGGCAGAGGCTTTGGATCTGGCGAAGAGATATTTTGATAATATCAAGATTGAGGTGATGCCTCTTGCTACGGAGGAGTATGCCGAGTTGGTGAAACATGGTCTTAACGGCGTGGTGTGTTTTCAGGAAACTTACAATAAGGCGCGTTACAATGTCTATCATCCGCGTGGCATGAAGTCCAAATTTGAGTGGCGTTTGAACGGATTTGACCGTATGGGAGAGGCGGGAGTTCACTCCATCGGCATGGGTGTGTTGATTGGCTTGGAGGATTGGCGCACCGATGTTACCATGATGGCGCACCACCTGCGCTACATGCAGCGCAAATATTGGCGTACACGTTACAGCGTCAATTTTCCGCGTATGCGCCCTGCCGAGAATGACGGTTTTCAACCCAATGTGGTGATGAGTGACAGCGAGTTGGCGCAATTGACCTTTGCTATGCGCATCTTTGATCACGATGTGGATATTTCGTATTCCACACGTGAAACCCCCTATATTCGTGACAATATGGCTACTCTCGGTGTGACCACCATGAGTGCCGAGAGCAAAACCGACCCGGGAGGCTATTGTACATATCCGCAGGCATTGGAGCAGTTCCATGTCAGTGACGAACGTACTGCTGTTGAGGTGTTCAATCGCCTGCGCGAATTGGGTCGAGAGCCGGTTTGGAAGGATTGGGACGCATCGTTTGATTTTTATCGTAAAAACCTGACGAAATGAATGGCCGTTATGAACGACAGCAACCGTTGATCGGTGCCGAGGGACAGGAACGCTTGCAACGGGCAAGAGTGTTGATTGTCGGGGTGGGAGGTTTGGGCTCTCCCGTGGCGTTATATCTGACGGCGGCCGGTGTGGGGACTCTCGGACTGATAGATGATGATGTGGTGAGTGAGTCGAATCTCCAACGCCAGATTCTTTATCGGGAACATGATCTCGGTGTCAGCAAGGTGCGCGTGGCGACCGACCGGTTAAAAGCCATGAACAGTGCCATAGTTATTGAGCCTTATGAGTGTCGGCTGACGGCAGGGAATGCGCGTGAGATAATTGCACGGTATGATATCGTGGTGGATGGTTGCGACAATTTTGCGACGCGACAGTTGATTGGCGAAACATGCAGCTTGTTGGGAGTTCCTTATGTGTACGGAGCCATTCAAGGGTTTGAGGGACAGGTGTCGGTTTTTGATGCCCGCCACTCTTCTGTGTCGTATGGCGACTTGTTTCCGTTGTCGGAACATGCCGATGAGAACAGGGATTTGTCGGTAATAGGAGCCACAGCCGCCGTTGTGGGAGGGGTGGAGGCGAGTGAGGTGATGAAGTTGGTGTGCGGTTGTGGCGAGCCGTTGTATGGTCGGTTGTGGACGATTGATTTGCAGACCATGACTTCGTGTACTTTGAAATTGTAAAAATTGTATTTCTTATGAAACTGATAGTTATAACAAAACCCGACTTCTTCCCTGACGAGGCGGAACGCATTACGGCTCTTTTCGAGGCGGGATTGGAGATATTGCACCTGCGCAAACCCCATTCGGAGTGTTGTGAGGTGGAACGGCTGTTGAACGAGATACCGAAATGTTACCATACACGAATAGTGTTGCATGACCATTTTGAGTTGGCGACTCGTTATGCTGTGCGCGGTGTTCATCTCAATCGGCGCAACTCGTTGCCTCCCGAAGGTTTTGTCGGCACCGTGAGCCGGTCGTGTCATTCGTTGGCAGAGGTGGAACGATATAAGGCGGAGTGTGATTATCTCTTCATCAGCCCCATTTATGACAGCATTTCTAAGGAGGGATATGGAACTGCTTTCTCGGCAGATACATTGAGAGAGGCACATGAGAGAGGTATTATAGACGAGAAGGTGATGGCGTTGGGTGGAGTGGCGTCCGAACATTTCGGAGAGATCGTCGGATTAGGATTTGGCGGAGCCGTGGTGCTGGGTGATGTGTGGCAGCAAACGGCAGAAAATTTTATTCCTCATTTTGCCCGTCTGCTTTGCCTTGCCGATAAGACGTTCGGCAAAAACTCTCTTCCACCCGTTGTGCTTACCGTTGCCGGTTCCGACAGCTCCGGTGGTGCAGGCATTCAGGCCGATATAAAGACCATATCGGCTCTGGGTGGATATGCCGCCTCGGTGATAACTGCTGTTACGGCGCAGAATACACTCGGAGTTACGGCCATACAAGCCATCCCGCCCAAAATGATAGAGCAACAGATTGTGGCAGTGATGGACGACCTGCATGTTGATGCCGTCAAAATAGGGATGTTGTACGATATTGCGACGGTGGCGAGTGCCGTGACTGCATTGAAACGATACCAACCACGTCATGTGGTTTGCGATCCGGTGATGGTGGCGACGAGTGGCTCGCGACTGATGGAGAACGATGTCGCAACGTTTATGAAGGAGCAGCTGTTTCCGTTGTGTGGACTTATCACACCTAATTTATATGAAGCCGAGGCTTTGCTCGGTTACAAGATAGAGGGTGTGGAGCAGATGAGAGAGGCGGCTCGCAAATTGGCCGATGACTGTCATACGGCGGTGCTGGTTAAGGGAGGACACTTGTCGGGAAAGAGTATGTGTGATATTCTGTATGACGGCCGAGAGTTTTATGAGTTTGCGGCCGAATATATAGAGAGTCGCAATCTTCATGGTACGGGTTGCACACTCTCTTCGGCCATTGCCACATGCCTTGCGCGTGGACTTTCACTCTCCGATGCGGTGGCTGTGGCAAAACGATATGTGACTCGTGCGATAAGTTTGGCGCGAGAGATGAATGTTGGGCATGGCAACGGCCCGCTGTGGCATCGAGGTTAAAATAAAGCGGCAAGGATTCGAATCCTTGCCGCTTTTGTGTCTGTTACAAATATCGTTTGCAATATTCGAGGAAGATTTCCCAGTCGATGGGGAGATTTCCATGACCACCCTCGTGCATGAAATATCCGAGTGTGTGGTAGATGGGTTGATCGGGAGCGGGCAACTCGGTGGTGCCGAGGTCGTCCTTACCGAGCAGACGATATACCTTACCTGCCTCCACTGCCGAATAGAATTCGCCTTTCGGATCAGACCAATTATCCGTTGTTCCCGTTTGCAACAAGCAGGGACGGGGTGCGATAAGCGATACCAACATATGTGCGTCTACGGGGAGTTTGGTTACATCATCTCCGTATTTGCCGTAGTTTGCCGCGAACTGATAGGGGAAACGGGTCTTTTCGGTCAGGTGGGCAACTGTCTCGCCGAAATAGCGACGGCTGATTGCGGCACCTCCTTCGCCCGAACAACTTGCCAATACGACTGCTATGCGCTGGTCGCGGGCACCTGTCCACATAACGGTTTTGCCCAAACGTGAAGCGCCGGTGATGGCAATGCGTTTTGCATCAATGTCGGGATCTTTCTCGAAGTAATCAACTACGGTACTGATTCCCCATGCCCATGCCGAGATCGAACCCCACTCGTCTGCTGCGGGCTCTTCTGCTCCCGGTTTGAGGTACAGACTGCGAACACCCAGCGTGGCTCCTCCGAGGAAGTCGGGGTCAATGTCGGTGTAGTGCAAGGTGGCGAAACCAAAGCCCTCATTCAAAAACTTCTTGATGGTTGCATCCATTCCGAAACCTCTGGGGGCACCGGGACGGCTTTCGGCAGTCATCTTGGCTTTTGTCTGGGGATTCCAGTTGAAACCGGCTTTCACTCCCGGGTCACTGACCGTAATGTTGTTGGCCATGAAACTTACGTTCAACAACAGAGGTACGGGGCCGTTGGCATCCTTGGGCAGATAGATCAGCACATCGACCTGCGGACCGTTGTCATCGGGCGAGAAATAGATGGTAGCCTGTTTACGCACTGCCGTACCGTCAAAACCCAAGTCCTGCTCCACTTTGTAACGAAGTTTGGGCTTTTTGGCTGGCCATTTTCCGTACTGATTCTCCTCAAAGAGTTTTACTATCTCGGGACGGCGTTTCTTTTCCCATTGTTTGGCGGTTGTCACCTTCGTGCCGTCAAGCATGGTAAGCGGATCGGGAAGGGTTGCTTTATAGTCACCGGTTTTTGATTCGTCGTAATTAACAGGAATTCCTGCGATGACATCACGATCTTGTGCTGTCACATGGTTGGCAGCCATCATTGTCACCGCTGCCAAAAAAGAAAGAATTAAATAGCGTTTCATTATAGTAATGTTTTAGATGATTTTTACAAAAATAAATATTTTCTACGGATCCTTGAATGTTTTTGGGAATTTAAATTATAAGTATCGTTTGCAATATTCAAGGAAAATGTTCCAATCGGTGGGAAGAGTAGTATGGCCGCCTTCATGCATAAAGTATCCAAGTGTATGATATATTGGTTGGTTGGGTTTGGGCAATTCGGTTGTGCCAAGATCATCTTTGCCAAGAAGGCGATATACTTTACCGGCTTCTATTGCAGAATAGAATTCTCCTTTGGAATCTGAGAAATTATCGGTTGAACCCGTTTGCAACAAGCAGGGACGGGGCGCTATAAGTGCTACCAACATGTGTGCATCTACGGGGAGCTTGGTTACATCTGCTCCATATTTGCTGTAATTTGCCGCATACCAATAAGGAAAACGGGTTTTCTCTACCAGGTGACCAATGGTTTCGCCAAAGTTGCGACGGCTGATGGCGGCACCACCTTCGCCCGAACAGCTTGACAGAACGACTGCAATACGCTGGTCGCGTGCGGCCGCCCACATGATGGTTTTGCCAAGACGCGACAGACCTGTTATTGCTATGCGTTTTGCATCGATGTCGGGATCTTTTTCGAAGTAATCCATAACCCTGCTGATGCCCCAGGCCCATGCCGAAATTGCACCCCATTCGTCTGCTGCGGGCTCTTCTCCCGGCTTCAGATACAGACTGCGAACTCCGTAACTGATACCTCCGAGGAAGTCTGGTTCGATGTCGGTATAGTGCAATGTGGCAAATCCAAAGCCCTCGTTCAGGAATCTCTTGATGGTTTCATCCAGTTTGAACCCTTCGGTATTGTCGCTACTCTTAGCAGGCGTTTTGGTCTTTGTTTTCTCATCCCAATTGTAGCCTTCTTTTACACCCGGATCACTGACGGTGATGTTGTTTGCTGTGAAACTGACGTTCAGCAATAAAGGTACAGGCCCTTTTGCCTCCTTGGGCAGATAAATAAGAACATCTACCTTAGGCCCATCCTCATTGGGAGAGAAATAGATGGTTGTTTGTTTGCGCACAGCACTGCCGCCGAGTCCCAGGTCTTCTTCTACATTATAGTGTATTTTTGTTTTTTTTGCGGGCCATTTGCCGTGCTGATGTTCTTCAAAAAGTTTTATGATTTCGGGACGACGTTTCTTCTCCCATTGTTTGGCGGTTGTTACTTTCGTACCGTCGAGCATGATGAGAGGATCAGGCAGAGTGGCTTTGTAGTCACCTGCTTTTGATTCGTCGTAATTGACGGGAATGCCCACAAGAGCATTCTGTGCTGTTGCATTGCTAGTAGCTGCCATTGCAACCGTCAGCAACAAAGAAAAAATTAAATAACGTTTCATTGTAATTTTGTATTGATTAGATGGTTTTTCATAAAAGTATATATTTTATTTGGTTTTATTTGTATTGTTGCCGAAAAATATCAATAAAATAATTAATTCTCCCGATACTTTTGATAAAAGTCTTATCTTTGTATAAAGTTGTATATGAAGAAAATCAAATAACCTGAATCAAAATATTCTGACGTATGAAAAAAACTCTATTTTTAATTTTGGCATTGGTGTCATGTTGTGCCATCCATGCCTCTACGATGGTAACTAACCTACGAACCGAGTCGCTTGAAACGCCTCTTGGTATAGATGAATTGCAACCTTTGTTCAGTTGGCAGATGGCATCCGATAGGATCGGTGCGGCCCAAACGGCTTATCGTGTAATGGTGGCTGATGACGAGGCGAAACTCGCAGCGGGCGAATTGGTATATGATTCGGGGCGAATCATGTCCGACGAATCGCTTGGTGTGCCTTATTACGGTAAGGCGTTGAATGGCTCGACCCGCTATTTCTGGAAGGTACAGGTGTGGGACGAGCAGTATCAGATGACCGAGTCGGAGCCGACATGGTTCGAAACGGGACTTATGGGTATCGGTTGGAACAGCGCCCAATGGATAGGCTCTGCGGAGGTGCTGGTATCTAAATATAGAGCAATGTTTGCGATTGATTACGATGTGGAGATTCCGCAGGGTAGCAATCGTGCCGTGTTTGTTTATAGTGCCCAGAATGACAAGAACTACATCTCGACCGAATTGAATTTGAATGGTGCCTCAAAACCGCAATTTGTGATTCGTTATTGTGTTGAGGGTGATTTGAGAGAGTTGGCGACGATAGATGTTTCGGATATCATTACGGCCGAGAACAGTCATAACCCCCACAAGGTACATATCAATGTTACCACGCCGGGTTACCATCTCAAATCCAATATTGAGGTTTCGCTTGACGGTGTCCGTTTGAAGAATCCTGCTGCTGTTGAGGCTCCTGCCGGTCCGCGTGCCCGTGCGGTGAATCCTTATATTATGGTTATTACTCCTTATCCCGACGGAGAACGCGTACACGATTGGGCTCGCCTGCATTCTGTCGGTTTTATGCAACCACGAGGCGAGAAGGCTGTTTTCTCCAATATCACCATCAGCGAGAAGAACTGGGGTACGGAACTCTATAAAGATCCCGTGGCACGTCATGAGGTGACAGGTACGGGTAAGATACAGATTTGGGAGCCTTATGGCCATGAGTCAGCACCCATGTTGCGCAAGACGGTAAATGTGGAGAAACCCATCAAGTCGGCACGTTTGTATGTTACTGCTCGCGGTATATATGAATTTTATATCAATGGCAAGCGTGTGAGCAACGACTATCACAATCCCGGTTGGACGGACTACCGCTATCGTATCATGTACAATTCTTATGATGTTACCGATATGATGCAGCAGGGTGCCAACGGATTGGGAGCCATGTTGGGCTCGGGTTGGTTCAGCGACCTGAATATCTTTACGTCGGCTTATGTGGATCCTTACGGTATTCGTCAGTCGTTGATGGCGAAGATGCTGATTACATTTGAGGACGGCACATCTCAGGTGGTTGTGACGGACGGCACGTGGAAGAAGTATGACCATGGTCCCGTTGTCAGAAACGGTTTCCAGTTCGGAGAGGATTACGATGCCCGCAAAGAGGTGGACGATTGGACTCTGGGTAGTTTTGACGATTCGGCATGGGATGATGCTGTGATTTTCGAACGTCCTGCGCCTACGGTGGAGATTCAGGCCTATGTTGGTCTGCCGATGCGTAACAATATCACGCTTGAAGCCATCTCGGTCAGCGAACCCGTCAAAGGTACGTTCGTTTACGATTTGGGACAGAATATAGTGGGTGTGCCTCGCTTGGAGGGTATGAAAGGCAAGTCGGGTCAGGTGGTGAATCTCCGATTCGGCGAGATGATATATCCCGAGATAATTCCTACGGCTCCGATTGAACCCTATACGGTTGATACATATAACAAGATGAAGGGACAGGTCTATGTGGAGAACTATCGTGGAGCTCTCTCTATTGACAACTATATCATGCGCGGAAAGGCCGAGGGCGAGAGCTATCAACCGCTGTTCACTTGCCATGGTTTCCGTTATATTTCGGTGACGGGTCTTGACGAGCCGCTGCCGTTGAATCAGGTCAAGGGCTTGGTGTTGGAGTCGATAGGAGATGCGACAAGTGTTTATGAGAGTTCAAATGAGAATATCAATAAGTTGTTCCTCAATATCCAGTGGGGGCAGCGTGGTAATTTCCAGACCGTACCCACCGACTGCCCGCAGCGTGACGAACGTCAGGGTTGGACGGGAGATGCACAGGTTTTTGCCCGTACGGCCACCTATTTCAGCCCGTGGGTAGGACAGTTCTATGCACGTTGGTTGCACTCGATGCGTGACAATCAGCACGTGGACGGCAGCTATTTCAACTATGCTCCCGTTACCGGAACTCCTCCCTATGGCTATTCGCCCGAATCGGCTCCCGGCTGGATGGGCTGGATGGAGGCAGGAATCATTGTGCCGTGGCAGGTTTATCAGCAGTATGGCGATGTCAAGATTCTGCATCAGCATTACGACTCAATGGTGCGTTATATGAATTATCTGGAACGCAGAGCCGAGGGCGGTTATTTGCAGAATGCCTCGGGTATTGGAGACCATCTGGCTATTGAACGTACCAATATCGGCCTGACCAATACGGCTTATTATGCTTACGATGCATATATCATGTCAAAGATTGCCAAACGATTGGGCAAGGTGCAGGATCAGCGCAAATATGAGGAGTTGTATGCCAATATCAAGAAAGCGTTTAATGAAACATATGTGAATGAGGAGGGCGTTACGGTGGCTCCTTATGTGCCCATGAGATGGCCGGGAATGCCCGTGAATCCCAACGAGCCCAAGGAGGGTGAGTTGGTTCCGGTAAATACGCAGACCTCGTATGTGGTGCCTTTGCAGGCCGATTTGTTTGACGAGAAGGTGAAGGCGAAAGCCGTTGCCAACCTTGTCAAGAATATCGAGGAGCATGGAAATACACTCACAACGGGCTTTATCGGTACGCCTTATCTGAATCTGGTGCTATCGGAGAATGGTCGTGACGATGTGGCCTATACTCTCTTTGAGCAGGAGCAGTATCCGTCGTGGTTGTATCCCGTTTTGCAGGGTGCTACCACCATGTGGGAACGTTGGAATTCTTACACTATTGAGAATGGTTTCGGACCTGTTGATATGAATTCATTCAACCACTATGCGTATGGTGCGATAGGTGAGTGGATATTCTCTCATTCGCTGGGAATTCAGCGTGACGAGGATCGTCCGGGTTATAAACATATTATTCTGCAACCCAAAGTTGGTGGCGAGATGAGCTTTGCAAAGGGCGGATTTGAAACTCCATATGGCGATGTGAGAAGCGGTTGGGAGAAGACGGTGGATGGTTATATCTATCGTGTTACCGTGCCAGCCAACACTACTGCATCACTCAATTTGCAGGCCGAGTCGATTGATGATGTCACCGTGCTGAAAGGTGCCGAAGGAGTGGGGCCGTTCCGTTCGTTGAAGGGGAAGGTTATGGCCGAACTCAAATCGGGAACCTATGAATTCAAGGTGAAGAAGTAATCCGGAAATGATATGAAACAAAAACCTCGACCACTGGTCGAGGTTTTTGTTTGTCTATTTTATCAGCGCTGTTTTTATGCGCACGAATTCCTGCTCAAAATTCGGTGTGAAAATCTCCTTGCCAATCGTGGCTTCCACCTCCGCAATATCCCAGAAACGACCCTCTTCTATCTCGCCTTTGTCGGGCGTGGGAGTGGCTGATGTTGTTGTTTTGAAAACATTTACCAGCTCTCTCTCGCGTGACGACTCAAACGGATAACTCATTATGTATTCAGGCTCGAAATCTGTTATCCCCAACTCTTCGCGTGTTTCTCGACGCAATGCCTGTTCAATGCTCTCTCCGAAATCGATGTGACCTCCTACTGCCGTATCCCATTTGCCCGGCTGAATATCCTTGTTCATGGCGCGTTTTTGGAGATACAATCTTCCTTGTTTGTCCATGACATGCAGATGAACGACAGGATGCATCGGTTTCTCTCCGCCATGGCATCTCGTGCGTGTGGCCGAGCCGATGACATGGCCCTCTTCATCCACCAATGGAAAGATTTCGCCATCCTCTTGGCAGGCCTCCAAACCTTCCGGATATTTCAACTCAAAATTTTCATTCATGTCGGTTCGCGTTTTGTTGCTCGTGCAATTTCACCTCGCCTACCTGATTAAAGTGTTGCGAGCAACTCTCTGTATTTGGGCAGCGGCCACAGACGGTCATCAACCACCATTTCCAGATTGTCTATATGTTCCCTTATGGCAAACATCTTTTCGCGCACCTCAATCTCGTATTTCGCGGCACGTTCGGGTATGTTTTCAATCTGATTCAGTCGTTTACGGGTTTCGGTCATCTCCGTTGCCAGGCGTTTTATGGCATTCACATGGCCCGTAATTTCATAAATGATATCAATCACATCTTTCGCCATGGTTTTGTATTCGTCGGGGAAGATCTCTTTCAGACCGCGAATATTCTCAATCAGTATGTTCTGATAGGCTACGGCGGTGGGTATGATGTGGTTGGAGGCCATATCGGCAATTACTCGCGACTCTATCTGCACTTTTTTGAGGAATATTTCATTCTTTATCTCGTAGCGTGCCGCCAACTCCGTCGTGTTGAAGATGTGGAATTTGGCGAATAACGCCGCGTTCTTCTCGTCAAGATACTCCTTGAATGCGCTACATACGTTGTGAATGCCTTTCAGACCGCGTTCTTCGGCCTCTTTGTGCCACTCCTGGCTGTATCCGTTACCCTCGAAACGGATTTTCTTCGACTCGATGATGAATTTTCTTATTGTTCTCAATATCGCATCGTCTTTCTTGACGCCCTTGCCTATAAGATTTTCCACCTCGTTCTTGAACTGCGTCAGCTCCTCCGCAACGGCCGTATTGATTACTATGAGGGGCATCGAACAGTTGCTCAGTGTTCCTGTCGCGCGGAATTCAAATCTGTTACCCGTGAATGCGAACGGAGAGGTACGGTTGCGGTCGGTGTTGTCGAGCAATATCTCGGGAATCTTGCCGATGTCAAGTTTGATTTTGGTCTTTTCGTCGGCCGATAACGAGTCCTGCGAGAGTCGTTTCTCTATCGAGTCGAGCATTGACGAAAGGGTATAGCCCGTAAACACCGACATGATTGACGGTGGAGCCTCGTTTGAACCCAGACGATGAGAGTTTGTCTCGGTGGCTATTGATGCCATTATGAGAGAGCCGTATTCAAAGGCGGCTTTGAGTGTACACACGAAGAACGAGAGGAACTGCATGTTGCTCGTAGGATTTTTTCCGGGCGAGAAGAGGTTTACTCCCGTGTTTGTAGAAAGCGACCAGTTGCAATGTTTTCCCGAACCGTTCACTCCGGCGAAAGGTTTTTCGTGGAACAACACTTTCAGGTGGTGCTTTGCGGCCACCTTCCTCATCAATGTCATCAGCAATACGTTGTGATCCACTGCAATGTTGGCCTCTTCATATACGGGTGCGCACTCAAACTGATTGGGTGCCGCTTCATTGTGGCGTGTTTTCAAGGGAATACCCAGACGGTATGCGGCCATCTCGAAATCTTTCATGAAGTTGCATACTCTCTCCGGAATGGCACCCCAATAGTGGTCATCCAGCTGCTGGTCTTTGGCTGCCGTATGTCCCATGAGAGTACGGCCGGCCTGCTGCAAGTCGGGACGAGCATTGTATAAGGCCTCGTCAACCAGGAAGTACTCCTGCTCCCAACCCAGATTGGTGGTCACTTTCTCTACATCCTTGTCAAACAACTGACAAACTGCCACAGCTGCTTTGTCGACCGCTGCAATCGATTTCAACAACGGAGCCTTGAAGTCCAAAGCCTCGCTGTTGTATGATATGAATATGCTGGGGATACAGAGTGTCTTGTCCACTATGAAAGCGGGTGACGAGGGATCCCATGCGCTATAACCTCTCGCCTCAAAGGTGTTACGCAAACCGCCGCTGGGGAACGATGATGCATCGGGTTCCTGTTGTACCAACAGGTTGCCGTTGAAACTCTCGAACGATGTGCCGTTAAGATTGGGCTCAATGAAGGCGTCGTGTTTTTCTGCCGTTGAGTCGTTAAGCGGTTGGAACCAATGGGTGTAGTGGGTTGCGCCCTTTTCTACCGCCCATGTTTTCATGCCTTCTGCCACCTGACTTGCTATCGTGCGGTCCAATCTCTTTCCTTCATCAATGGAGGCTATTAGGCGCTGATAGACATCTTTTGACAGATAGCGTCGCATTTGGTCTTTGGTGAATACGTCTTCTCCAAAGTATTCCGATATTTTTTTGTCCGATATTTCGGCCGGAACGGGAGTTCTGCGTTGCATTTCGCTTAGTGCGATGAATCTTAACGAACTGTTATTCATATATGATACCTTATTTTATCTGTTCGATATATTTATGCAAAGATAGAAATTTCGCATTACAGATGCAATAACGCAATATTAAAATATGATTAAGAAGGCCCGAACAGGTGTTCTGTCTTTGGTCGGGGGGGAGAAGAATCAGTCGAACGACTGCATGCCGCTTTGGGCTATTTTCATGATACGTTTGTATTCACTCGGACTCAACTCGCCGAAGAAATAGTGTATCGGATCCACATGCATGCCGTTGTAGGTGATTTCGTAGTGCAGGTGGGGGAGTAATGAGAGTCCTGTGTTGCCTGTCAGGGCTATGATGTCGCCTCTTTTGACACTCTGGCCTTTGCGTACGTTTGTTTTGCTCAGATGCTGATAAACAGTTTCGTAGCCATTGCCATGTGATATTACCAATCGGGTACCCGTTGAGGTGCGACGCTGAATCACCTCTTTCACCTTTCCGTCGGCCGTAGCGAACACGCGTGTACCTTCGGGTACGGTGTAGTCCACACCTCGATGATATGTCAGTGTCTTGTAGAACGGGTGGATACGCTGACCGTATGATGCCGTAAGTAGCGTCAGGTCGGGATTGATGATTGGTTGTATGGCAGGAATGTTGTTTATCTCTTCACCGGCAGTTGCGATTTTGCTTTGCAGGTTGTTGTAGATGATAACCAACTTCTTCATGTCGCGTTCTATCTGTGCGGTTTGTTCTTCAATCTGAGAAAGCTTTGCTTTGTTGGCATGTGTGGACCACTCCTCGTTTGCCTCATGGTCGTATAAATCACTCTGGTAGTCAAGGTTGTAGGGCTGAGACTCGAAGAGTGAATAAAATATATAGTTGTCGCGTTCAATAACGTTGTCGATTATTGATTCCAGAGTGTCAAGACGGTTTGAGAGTTTGTCATACTCTTCACCCAACAGCGCGGTAGACTCTTTGGCTTTGCGTTCGTTAGGGGTGTCGAAAAGGGCAAAGAACTGGAAGACGGCGAGTAAAAGAACACACCAGCCGAGCAAGCGACCGCACGCACGCCAAATCATTCTGCGCACGTCGTTCCTTGACTTTTTTCTCGGAGGATAGTATTTTATTCTTTTCATGCCGATAGTTGTTTTATTCGTCTTCGTTCTCCATTACGCTTATACCCGATGAACCCTCCATCGTCTCAAAGGTGGTGACTTTGGCCGATTCGATGATCTGTTCGAGTTCTTCCTCACTCATATCCTGACGGAAATAGTTTATCGGATTTACGTTCTGATTCAGATAGATTACCTCATAGTGCAGATGAGTGCCGGTCGAACCGCCCGTATTACCCATTTCGCCTATTATCTGTCCGCGTACCACCTTGTCGCCTTCCTTCACCAGAATCTTGTTCAGATGGGCATAGCGGGTCTGATATCCGAAACTGTGGTCTATGACTACTTGCTGACCGTAACCTACACGGCGACGTCCCATGTCGGTAGCTTTTACCGTTCCGTTTCCGGTGGCGTAGATGGGGGTTCCCGTTTTGCCTGCGAGGTCAATTCCCTTGTGGAAGATTCTGCGTTTGTATATCGGGTGAAAACGCATGCCATAAGCGCCTATTCCGTGTTTCAGTTCACGTTTATTGATGGGCCAGATGGCAGGGATGGAGGCGGCCATCATGTCCTTGTCAAGCGAGAGTGCCTCTATCTGATCGAGTGATTTGGATTGCAGATAGAGCAGACGTGCCGTTGCATCCATCTTTTTCCATGTTTCGGTCATTATGTCTGCATACTGATTGTTTCTCAAATGGGCATAGTCGCTGTCGGGATAGGACTTGTAGACGCCTTCAATGTCAAGCGTGTCGGCCGCAAAGAGAGAACGATAGACATAATTGTCGCGTTGTTTCAACTCCGTAATGGTCTTGGAAGCCATGTCTATTTCGCTTTCGAGCAGATTGTAATTTGTAAGCAGTTGTTCGTTCTGCGCCTGTATGCGTTCCATTTTATGGGTGTTGAGTGAGAACGAAGAGTAGATGTTTATGATGCAGAAGGCCAGAATACCGAGCAATAGTTTGCGTACCGTGCGGTATTTTGCCACACGGCCGGTAGGGGTAACCTCTTCATAAACCAGCGTTTTGGGGTTAAATTTATACTCTTTTCTACCCATTATTAAAAAAACTTACAAAATGTAAAGCAAAATTAACGTAAATTGCGTAATTTTACAACCTCATTTGAGAAAACGTTAAAACAGAATAAAAAATTATATAAATCTAAATAGAAAAGATGGAATCTAATAAGGTCAGAGAAGAGTTCTTGAAATTCTTTGCATCCAAAGAGCATACGATTGTTAAGTCGGCTCCCATGGTGGTTAAGAACGACCCCACATTGATGTTTACCAATGCGGGAATGAACCAGTTTAAGGATATATTTTTGGGTAATGCCCCGTCAAAATTCAATCGAGCTGCCGACTCGCAGAAATGTCTTCGCGTTTCGGGTAAGCATAACGACTTGGAAGAGGTTGGACATGATACATATCATCATACCATGTTCGAGATGTTGGGCAACTGGTCGTTCGGTGATTATTTCAAGAAAGAGGCCATCGAGTGGGCATGGGAATTGCTGACTGGTGTTTACGGCTTGAATAAGGAGCATATGTATGCTACCGTGTTTGAGGGTAGTGAGGCAGATGGTGTTCCTATGGATCAGGAGGCTTATGATTTTTGGAGACAGTTCTTGCCCGAGGATCATATTTTGTTGGGTAACAAACACGACAATTTCTGGGAAAT
>JAGBHS010000104.1 GCA_017935385.1 Tidjanibacter sp. | reverse complement strand
CCATACGTTGTTGCATGGCCACCAGCCTGGTGCGCACCTCTCCGATACTGCTCACCTTGCTCACCAGATTGCTCACCTCTATGCCGCGAATCAATCCCTCGACACAACGGTCACCCAAATAGATGTCGCTGGCACCACGTTCTGCATTGAACTTGAAGTTGATATCCACCTCATCAAGCAGAGCCACAAGCTGTCCTTCGTCAATCACACCATCGACAATGGCACCACGTTCCAACGCATACAGCGTCACGGCACGATACATGGCTCCCGTATCGATAAAAACATATCCGACACACGCTGCCACCAACTTCGCAAACGTACTCTTGCCACACGACGAGAATCCATCTACGGCAATAACTATCTTTTTATCAGAGCAATTCATTCATTATATATTTTATCAAAACCGACGATACGGCGCCCAATCCCAGCACGGCAATGGCGCAACCGGCAATACGGTTCATCCACAAAAGATGCACCCGGGTAAAGCGGCGACGCACAAGATTGATGGTTGAAGTGAGAATCAACCACCACAAAGCACATCCCGCAAACACACCCGTCAGCATTGCCGCACCATTCAAACGGCCCATATCGTTACTCAATCCGAACGTTGCAAACAGAGCCACATAGACCAGAATGAAAGCCGGATTGGCCAATGTCACAAAGAAAACCGAAATATAATCTTTCCAATAGTTGTTCGTGCCCGTACGGTTTCGTCTGATTTGCACGTCGGGATTGGTGAAGAAAATATTAACCCCCACAAACACGATGCAGGCTCCACCTATAAGCGTGAACAACAACTGATTACGTTCCAGAAACTCGGTAATCATCGCCAACGAGAAGAAGGCGGCCGAAGCGAAGATAAGATCGGCTGTGGCTGCGCCCAGACCCGATATGAATCCCGATTTAAGACGCTTGCTCAAAGTGCGCTGGTTGCACAAAATACCCACAGGGCCAAGCGGAATAGATGCCGCCACTCCCAGAAACAGGCCTCTGAAAAACAGATCAAACCACATGCTTAACTCTTCCATGTCACTCTATTTTTGCAAAAATAGTAATTTCTCCTCAATATCATGACCGACAAAAGCTCTATTTTCACCTTTATCGTCATTCTCACAGTCATATTAACGTATAGGATGAGAGTTATTGTTCCGCATATGGCAGAAAAATTTTATCTTTGTCATAGCAATCCTTCTCAGGAAGAGGAGTGAAAAGTAGATAAACACAACAAAAAAGAGCACGGATATATGGGAAAAAGAGTGATTTTGGCTCTGTTGAGTACCCTGCTGCTGGGACTTGCCTGGCTGGGAGTGAGTGGAGTGGTGTTATTGGTGGCATTGGTACCTCTGATGCTGCTCGGCCACGGATTGGGAGATGACAAACGTTCCTTCTTCAAGATGCTCGGCTGGACGGCCGCAGTGACGGGAGTGTGGTCGCTGATAACCACTTGGTGGGTATGGTATGCCGCCCCGATAGGTACGGTGGCCATCTTCATCGCCCACATACTGCTCTTCGGCGGTGCGACAATGATATGGTTCTGGCTCTCGAAACGTACCCGCCCTCTGATTGCCGATCTGGTCTATGTTTGCGGCTGGGTGGCGGCCGAGTATTGGTTGATGCAGGGCGAAATTTCGTTCCCGTGGCTCGCACTCGGAAACGGTTTCGCAAACGACATTTGGGCCATACAGTGGTATGAATACACGGGCGTGTTCGGCGGTTCGTTGTGGGTAATGTTGTGCAATGTGCTGATTTACGAGTCATTGGTCGGCCGTTCAAAGAAAAAAGCAGCGGTGGCGGCGGCAATGGCAGTCATTCCCATGCTGATCTCATTGGTCATCTACCTCAACTACGAACACAAAGGCCAGGAGGTGAACGTGACCGTCGTGCAACCCAACATAGACCCCTATACCGAGAAATTCGACAGCATGACGCAGGAGCAGCAAAACGACATACTGCTCTCACTCAGCGCCGAAGCACCTGCCGACACTGACTACATCATCTGGCCCGAAACGGCAGTGGATGATCTCATCATGGATCAGGCTCCCAACAATTCGGGTTCGGTATATAGTTTTCAGCTATTCCTGTCGGAACATTATCCCGAAGCACAACTTATCTTTGGTGCCTCCACATACCGCTTCTATAACGAAGGACAACAGAGCAAAACGGCCCGCAAGAGAGGCATGATGTGGCTTGACATCTACAATTCGGCACTCTCGCTTGATGCAGAGGGCGATATGGCCATACATCACAAAAACAAACTCGTGGTGGGCGCCGAAAAAATCCCCTATGCCAATGTGTTGATACCGTTATTGGGCAATGTAATTGTCGATCTGGGAGGCATCTCTGGTCAGCTCGGTACGGACGATGCGGTGGTGGTTTTCAGAAGAGGGGAGGAAAAGCCCACCTCGGTAGCCACTGCAATATGTTACGAGTCCATCTATGGCAGTTTTCTCTCGCGATTCGTGCGCGGAGGAGCCCAAATGCTAACCATAATCACCAACGACGGCTGGTGGCACGACACCCCCGGCTACAAACAACACTTCTCCTATGCCCGTCTGCGTGCGGTGGAGATGCGCCGTTCGGTGGCCCGCAGCGCCAATACGGGCATCTCGGGATTCATCTCGCCGCGTGGCGATGTGCTCGATTTACTCGGTTGGGCTCAGCGAGGAGCCATCTCTCATAAACTCACGCTGAACAACGAAATCACCTTCTACGCCGCCCATGGCGACTATGTGGCACGAATCTCGTTGTTGCTGTTCATCATGGGATTGCTCTATTTTATAGGACAACGCTATCGCAACCGCCACTAAAATCAACCAGCAATGAACTACACGGAGACAACCGACTTTTTGTTCAACTCCTTCCCTCTCTACCAGAACATAGGCGCAGGGGCATACAAAGAGGGACTCGGCAACATAACCGATTTCTGCACCATACTTGACAATCCGCAAACCAGATTCGCCGTAATACATGTGGCCGGTACCAACGGCAAAGGTTCCGTATCACACATGTTGGCTTCCGTTCTGCAAAGCGCAGGGTATCGGGTGGGATTGTTCACCTCACCCCATCTGGTCGATTTCAGAGAACGCATCAGGATCAACGGGCAGCCGATAAGCGAACAGGAGGTGGTGGAGTTTGTGGCTCTGCACGGCGAGAAAATGAAGGCGATGGGATTGTCATTTTTTGAGATGACCACCGCCATGTGTTTCGACTATTTTGCCCGTCAGGGAGTGGAGATAGCCGTCATAGAGACCGGACTCGGCGGACGACTTGATGCCACCAACATAGTAACCCCGTTGCTCTCCGTCATAACCAACATAGGGCTGGAACACACCCACATGCTGGGCGACACGATAGCCAAAATAGCCGCCGAAAAAGCAGGCATAATAAAGCGTGAACGGCCTGTGGTAATAGGAGAACACCATCCCGAAAGCGACCCCGTCTTTATCGCAACAGCCACCAAATGCGAATCGGAGATTGTCTTTGCACAAGACGAATGGTGCGTGACGGAAAGAACAGAAAGTGTTGCCTCCACCCACTACACACTCACCTCTCCAAACGGCAAAGAAAGAGAGATAGAACTCGATCTGCTGGGCGATTATCAGCGCCACAATCTGGTGACGGTGATGGCGGCAGTGGATAAACTCTCGGCCTGCTCACGATTCACAATCACGGAGTCGGCAGCGAGCCAGGCACTCCGCAACGTCACTCGCAACACAGGTCTCAAAGGCCGTTGGCAGATTCTCTCACAAAAACCGCTGATTGTATGCGATACGGGCCACAATCCTCATGGTTTTAAGCACGTTGCCAATCAGATAGCACGCCAAAGGTACAATAAACTCTACGTTGTATTGGGCATGGTGAACGACAAGGACTTCGGCAGTATAATGCCCATGTTGCCCGCCGGAGAGTATCTCTTCACACAACCCTCTGTGGCACGCGCACTGCCGGCCGAACAGTTGCAACAGAAAGCCGCCGAGTACGGTCTGTCAGGTCGGTTGGCAGGAAGTGTGGCCGAGGCTTTTGAGCAGGCAAAAAAGATTGCAAAAGAAGATGATATGATTTTTGTGGGAGGCAGCACATTCATGGTTGCCGATCTGCTGCAAGCAACAGAAGAAACTGAGAGGGAACACAATTAAAACCGTTTTTCAACGTTATTGATTTGAGAATTTTTGTTTTTGGAATAATAGTTACTACATTTGCGAAAATATACCTTTTAAACAAATAGCCGACAAACGCTAATCAACTGCTAATGATGAGAAGAAAGTAGTCTGTCGGCATTTGTGACGAAAGAGTTTTAAACAAAAATACAATGAAAAAGATACTCATTATAACTCTTTTTGCCGCGCTGCTGTTCAGCGAGGAGATCATGGGACAAACCTACAACCAGTTCGGAACACAGCAGAATCCTAACGAGATGGTGATGAAGAAGAAAAAATTCCGTGAAAGCTCTATGCGTGAAGCTGGCTGGCAACAAATGATTGAGTTCGGGCTCGGAGTTGATCACAAGAATTGGCAGACCTTGGCTCTCGATGCAAGCTATATCTATGGTTATCAGATGGGAAGAGGTTTGTTTGTGGGTGCCGGAGCAGGATTGCAGTTGCAGCCCGTATTCTTCGACAAATATTTGAACGATGATTATAAAATCAAGCAACCCGTTTCGGTTAGCATTCCTTTCTTCCTCGACATCAGGGCCTATATCATGAACCGTAAGTTCTCTCCCTATGTGGATGTTCGCGGAGGATATAGTCTGGGTATACTGTCGGCCAAAATGGATTACTCGCAGGAGTGGTCGTACGGAGCAGCCAACGAAGACGGATGGAGTCATCGTGCCGACACCTACACCAAAAACTGGGTGGGAACAGGCAAATTCGGAGCCATAGGTCTTGGTATCAACTACAAAAAATGGGATTTCGGAGTGTATTACCCGTATTCATACTCCTACGGAAAACACAAATACACCACCGAGATAGAACGTACCTCAACAAGTGGTTCAAAGACCACCGAAAAGTTCTCTGACAAACGTTCTAATCGTCGTTCACCCATCGAGTTGCAATTCAAAGCCGCTCTCCGTTTTTAAACAAAGACTATTGTGGGGCGAAAGACGGACATTACTACTTACCGTAGTCACCACGCCACCGTCAGTTCCTAATGAATAAAAAGACTATTGTGGGGCGAAATGCTGATATTGCTACTTACCGCAGTCGCCACGCCACCGTCAGTTCCTAATGAATAAAAAGACTATTGTGGGGCGGAAGACGGACATTACTACTTACCGTAGTCGCAAAGCACCAAAAAAATTTACTACTTAAAACAAAAGGGTTTCCGAAATGGAAACCCTTTTTCTTATTGTTAACTCTCCGCTAATTGTAGAGGAAACGCTTGATGCTCTTCTTGGGAGTCTTTTCAAACTCCTCCTCGCGCAGGATAACACCTGCCAACTGCTCATATGCATGAATCTGTTTATTAACCTCCTTGATGGCACTCTCCATCATACCCTGCACATTCTCGGCAGGAATGCCATCGTGTTTCAACTGCTCAAAATCGGGTACGATAAGAGCATAAAACTTCTTGTCACGTTCAATAACCAGATTCTCCAACACATAAGGTATGTTGCTGATCTTGGCCTCTATCTCCTCGGGATAGACATTCTGACCATTGGCTCCGAGCAACATGGTCTTGCAACGTCCTTTGATGAAAATAAAGTTATCCTCATCCATGGTAACCATATCTCCCGTATGCAACCAACCGTCCTCGTCAATAACCTCGGCCGTCACCTCGGGATTCTTATAATAACCCATCATGACACACTCGCCGCGCAACAACAACTCGCCCGGAATGTTCTTGGGATCAGGAGAATCAACCTTAGCCTCCAACAAAGACATCAACTGACCCACAGAATGTTTCTTTGTGCCATACTCCCAGAGGGTGATACTTACCAACGGAGCGCACTCGGTCATACCGTAACCCACCGGACACGGGAAATTCATTTTGCTCAGCAAATCCTCCACCGCGGAATCGAGAGCAGCTCCTCCCACAATGAAATCCTTCATATTGCCACCAAAGGTGGTAATGAGTTTCTTGCGAATTGACGAGTATACAATCTTGTTCAGTCCCGGAATCTTAACGGCATATTTCAACACTCCCGACTCCAACTTAGGAAACACCTGTTTCTTGATGACCTTCTCCAAAATCAAAGGTACCGAACAGATATAAACGGGCTTAACAGCCTGCAATGCTTCCACCAAAATCTTGGGCGAAGGAATCTTACCCAGCACTGTCACATGGGCACCTCCTGCCAACGACAAAATCATATCCACCGTACATCCATAAGCGTGAGCCAACGGCAGGAACGACAATGTTGTAGATCCGGGGAAGTGACGCTTCAGCGGCAACATGAACACCACCTGTGCAGTGAGGTTATTCACCGTAAGCATTACACCCTTACTGAAACCGGTTGTTCCGGAGGTGTAGTTCAACAAGCACAGACGGTCGTTGGGAACCTCGGGATATTTGATATCCTCAACACCGAATCCGTTGGGATAACGTGCAGCAAAATGTTTCTCAATCTCTTTCTGGAACTCTGTACACTCACTGCCCTCACGTTCATAGATACAACTGAAATCGTTGAGTGAAAAAGCGGCGCCGAGCAACGGAAGTTTCTCCTGCTCAATACCGTTCCAATAGTTGTCATGGAGGAAAATGAGTTTCGACTCCGAGTGCTCAATGATATGATTCATGTCCTCGGCACGGAAGTCTTGAAGAATCGGAACGATAACAGCACCATAAGTAATGGTTGCCATGTATGTTATCACCCAGCGAACACTGTTTCTACCTACGAGTGCCACCTTGTCACCCGCCTCAACTCCATACTTCTCAAATAAAAGGTGTAATTTGGCTATCTCCTGAGCCATTTCCATATATGAGTAGTTCTCCTTAGTCAGATAATCCGACAGCGCCATGCGCGCATGGTTATCTCGAAAACTCTTCTCATAAATTCTGATAAGGTTTTCTTTCAGCATAAAATATTTTGGTTTTGATTCGGTTGTAAAAGTACTACAAAGTATGCTAATTTCAAATTTTTTGTGGTATTTAACTTATTTTGGCACATTTCTTAACACTTTTTCAGGCTGTTTATTGGTTATAGCCACTCTTTTCTGCCAGATAAATTCGTCCCATTGCAGATGATTAATGTTAATTTTTTGTCAAATCTGGCGAGTTTTGTGTTTAATTTTAACCAAATTGATTACTTTTGTTGCCGCAATACAAATTACGTCATTTATTAACACTACATAATTTATGGTAAACTACTCTTTGAAACAGCGTCTTTTCAGAACAAGAGATTGGAAAAAGGAGATTTCTCACTGGATTCTGTTGCTTGTCGGTGCGTTCTTTATCGCCGCCGGTTTCGCACTCTTCACCAACCCTTATAAAATCATCCCCGGCGGCGTATACGGTCTTGGTCGTATCTTCCACCACCTGATTCCCGCCATCCCCACCGGAACCTTCGGTCTGATGATGGACGTTCCTCTGATTATAACCGCTTTCATTGTATTCGGTAAGGGTTTCGGATCCAAGACCATCATCTCGGCTGTGACCACCCCTCTCTTTATGAACATGATTACCAAATACATCGGCGAAGACCCCACCGACGGAGTATGCCTGCTGAGTCAGTACCTCAACTTCTCGGACAACGTTCTCATGGCCGCCATCTACGGAGGTCTGCTGATCGGTCTTGGAATCGGTTTGACTCTGCGCACTGGTGCCACCTCGGGTGGAACCGATATCGTTTCTATGTTGGTCGTGAAATTTGCGCACATCAAGTTCTCGACAGCCATGATTATCATCGAATCTACCATCATATTGGTCGGTATGTTCGTTTTGGGCGACTGGAAGTTGCCACTTTATTCATTAATCGCTATCTTTGTTTCGACAAAGATGATTGACTTTACGCTTGAAGGTGCCAACTCCGACAAAGCTCTGTTCATCTTAACCGACAAACAGGAACAACTGAGAAAATACATCCTCTACGATCTCGACCGAGGTGCTACCATCATCAAATCAATGGGCGCCTACACACGAGCAGACAAAGAGATGATTTTCGTGGTGGTGAGTCGTCGTCAGGTTACCCCCATGAAGGAGATGATTCACAAGCTGGATCCCCATGCGTTTGTGGTTATGGTGGATGCGAGTGAGACCATCGGTGACGGATTCAAGACCTTCGAGCAGTACTAAACCAACAAATATTATGCAAATCAACGGACTCAGACCTCTGACCGGAAACGGCAAAAAACTATACATCGAAACCTACGGTTGTCAGATGAACGTAGGCGATTCGGAAATCATTCTCTCCGTAATGCAGCAGGAGGGCTATTTCTACTGCGAAAACATTGAGGAGGCCGATGTGATTCTCGTCAATACATGCTCGGTGCGTGACAATGCCGAACAGCGCATATGGGGTCGTCTGAAAGAGTTCCACCGCTACAAGAGAGCCAAAAAAGAGTTGATAGTGGGCGTGGTGGGTTGTATGGCCGAACGACTTAAAGAGGAATTGCTCGAGAAGGAGAGTATAGTCGACATTGTGGCGGGACCCGATGCCTATCGTTCCATGCCGCAACTCATACAGAGTGCCGCAGCTGGCAACAAAGGTGTAAACGTACAACTGTCACACGAAGAGACCTATGGCGACATCCGCCCCGTAAGATTCGACAAAAACGGAGTGAGTGCCTTTGTGAGCATCATGAGGGGTTGCAACAACATGTGTACCTACTGCGTGGTGCCCTACACCCGAGGAGTGGAACGCAGCCGCGATCCGCAAACCATCCTGAACGAGGTGCGCGAACTTTTCGAGGCCGGATACAGAGAGGTGACCCTGTTGGGACAGAATGTAAATTCGTATAATTGGAACAACAAAGAGGTTGATTTTCCGAACCTCATCGCCCAGGTGGCCGAGGTGTCACCATTGTTGAGAGTGCGCTTTGCCACCTCACATCCCAAAGATCTCAGCGACCGTCTGTTGGAGGCCATGGCTTCACATTCCAACATCTGCCGTTCGATACATCTGCCTGCCCAATCGGGAAGCAGTCGCATGTTGGAGTTGATGAACCGTCACTACAATCGCGAGTGGTATCTGGAACGCATAGCAGCCATCAGACGCTATCTGCCCGACTGCGCCATCTCCACCGACCTAATTGCGGGATTCTGCACCGAAACCGAGGAGGATCATCAGGACACACTCTCGCTGATGCGCGAGGTGGGATATGAGTTCTCATACATGTTCAAATACTCGCAAAGACCGCGCACAAAAGCCGCACGCCATTTTGATGACGACATTCCGGAGGAGGTCAAGACCGCACGCCTGACCGAGATAATCAATCTGCAAAACGAGTTGTCGTTGGAGAGCAACCGTCGCGATGTGGGCAAAGTGTTTGAGGTGCTGGTAGAAGGAACTTCAAAACGAAGCGATGACCAGTTGTGTGGTCGCAACTCACAAAACAAAATGGTGGTATTCCCCAAGCGCGAAGGTATTGTGGCAGGCGATTATGTGCAAGTAAAAATAACGGAGTGTTCATCCGCCACCCTCTTAGGCGAACTTCTTTAACCTTTTAAACATATTATCCTCCCTTTTGGGAAGGGTAATTTGTCGGGAACGGAAACAGGACGAACAGAAACGGGAACAGGAACAAAAATTCAGTATCACATAAGTTTCTATGAGAAAAGGGGGCCTTAGGGTCCCTTTTTTTGTATTGTTTCCTAATCTTCTAGTACCATCCAACGCAATCAGAAAGAACAATTCTCTATTAAAAATGACTATTTTTAAATAAAAAAGGTTATATTTGTTCGAAACTTATTCCATAAATTGCATTAATAGTATTATTAACATGGAACATAATCCGAACTCTAAAAGTTTGTTTTACAGAGTATTCCGCAACTATGTCAAGCTTGTTACGGATGGCTTGTATTACAAAAACGTCTATGTATTAGGCAAGGAGAATCTACCTGCTCCCAATCAACCGGCAATAATGGTCTCTAATCATCAGAACTGCCTCAGCGACCCACTGGCTCTGGCAACCTTTATCAGTGACCGTAAGCCCCATTTTCTTGCAAGAGCAAACGTATTCAAACATCCGTTGGCAGATAAGTTCCTGCGTCATCTGGGATTGTTGCCCGCCTATCGACTCGAATATGAAGGCAAAGGTGCCCTGCAAGACAATTTCAAAACATTTGACAAAGCCGTAGACGCCATGCTCAATGGCGGAACCGTAATCCTCTATCCCGAACGCGGCCATCAGGATAAACGTTGGCTGGGTCACTTCTTCATGGGCTATCTGAAAATTGCTTTCCGTGCCGCCGAGTTGTCTGACTTCAAACAGGATATTATGGTGGTTCCATCGTGCAACCACTACTCACACTATCATCACATGCAGGGAGATATAATGATTCAGTTCGGCAAGCCCATCTCGTTGCAACCCTACTACGAGCAATATCGTCAGCATCCTCGCCAGACTATGATAGAGATCAACAACATGGTGCGTGAACGCGTGTCGGACTTGATGCTCAACATTGAAGATGTGGAGAACTATGAGGCTATTGACTTCCTGCGCGAGAACGGTTACGGCAAACGTTTTGCACGCAAACACGGTTGGGCAAGCAAAATCCTGCCCGAGAAACTGCACTCGGACAAGACCCTTGCACAGAAACTCAAAGCAGCCAAGGAACGCTATCCCGAAAAAATGGAGAAACTCTACAACGACTGCATGACACTGCGCAACGAAATCAACGACATGAAGATTCGTGACTGGATCTTCGACAAAGAGCCTTCGTTCCTGCGTGTTGTCATGAATGTAATCATGTTGAAGGTGTTGTTCCCCTTGTTCCTTGTGAGCATGGTACCCAACATATTGCTCTTCGTGATTCCTGAGTTCTTCAAGGCAAAACTGCTGAAAGACCACATGTTTTTCAGTTCGTTCAATATCGGCGTGTCGGTGTTCATCACCATCCCGCTGTTCTACATCATTCCGTTCATAGTGATGTGTTTCACCACCAAGTTCTACATTGCATTGGGCTATCTGATTTTCTGCCCGTTGGCACTGTTGTTCTCTTGGTACTATATTCGTTGGACATCGCGTTGTTTGGGAATGATGCGCTACCGTTCACAGAAGTATGCTCCCCGCATTGAGAAATTACGCAACCTGCGTGAGACTCTCTATGCATCACTCGACAAAATCCTGGGATTGGATTAAAAACAATTTTTCTACATAAAAAAAAACGCCACACGATTGTGGCGTTTTTTTGTTTCAAGAATAGACAGGGCCGCAATCTGAATCACAAAACCCTTGTGAATAAAAAAATCACTTCTTGCGGGTAAATATAAAAAACTCCTCCATGGTAAGTTGCTTATCGCCATCAGTCCAATAGAGTTGCATGGTGTCATTGGTCAGGCAAAGCAACGAGAATCTCACCGTCTGGCCATCCAATCTTATCGAAACGGCATTCTTGTTCACATTCAGCGAGTAGTTGCCTTTCACATCATAACTATCCTCAAAAACAGCACTCGAAGGCAACTGCAACGTACATTCAAATCCCTGACGGAACTCCATATAATACTCCGAATCATAGGCCGAGAAACTTGCATAACCTCCCGAATTGGTCCCGTTCACTCGGTCGGTCTGCACCCATTTATAATCGGTCAATATCCATCTGCCCTCAATTGTTACGGGTTGTCCCTTTTTAAGACGGAAGAGTTCGATGGGGTTGAAATTGAGTATTATTGCCATTTCTTATCACGTTCTATGTTTGTAGCCGGAACAAATGTAACAAAAATCCGGAACGAATAAACTAATCTTTCTGATAGACGGTTATCTCATCATAGAAACTGTCATCTTCGAGATAGATGATAAAACCACGTGTAGCCCCCGAGTTGTTCGGCTCGGCCGTTATGGAGAACGTGGTCGCATTCTCCCTATCAATCACAAACCATGTGCCCTCCACCGTAAACGGATATTTATCCCAATCGTCCTGACTGTTCATAATCATGAAGGCATGGGTCTGAATATCTTTCAGGCCGACAAAAAGAGTCTCCGACGAAGCCGTAAAAGTTTTGGTTCCGCCGTCTGCCGAGAATTTTATCTCATGATCCGAGATGTCAAGTTTATTGCACGAAACCACCATTGACATCAACAACACCATTGACATCAGACCCGACACTCTGTGAAGCAACTTTCTCATTTGTTCGTTCTCAAATAAAAATCACTTATAAAGACGTCTGCGGACCTATGGCCCGCAGTACGTCATGAAAGATATATAGTCAAATACTACTCGGGAAGTTCATAGAACTCTATCTCGGTAATACTCAATATGTTCAGTTTAGGCATATTGACCGGCTGTACGGGAGTGTTCGCAGTGATATTCGCGGGAGTTCCGTTGGTCACACCCAGATTACCGAAACCTCTCACATTGTTGGGATTGGTCTTGTCGGTGGGCGAAGCATCGGGGAAGTCGGCCACATTGGTTCCTGCCAGCTCAAACACCTTGCGTGTCGGGATTCTGGGTACGGTAGGATCGCACTCCACGAGTTTGAAGGTCACCTCGCTACCCACGGTAGGCTCAAACTTGATGTTGTTAATCGAACCATAATGACGGTTGAATTTACCTCTCCAAACCTCCTTGCCGTCAATCTCCACAGCATAGGTGTTGGTTTCGATACGACGAGCCGAAGATTTGATATCAATCTCGGCAATCTTCGCCTGACGTGCCAAGGTGTAGGTTACATAACCATCCTCTGCCTCCCAGTCCGAGAGTTCGTTATCGTCATAGCTCTTGAAGATGTCGTCCTGATTGTCGCTTGCCTTTGCAGATGCAACATCCACCGAGATACGTTTGATAGTATAAGACTGGCCCTTGGGCGTTGCACCACGACCCAGATAAGAGGGCTGGTATTCGCCACTGATGTATGTACTCAAACCATTAATGTTCTCGAACGGAACGGTTTTGAGAGCCACCTCGGCCGATTTCAGACCCTCCGACTCGGCAATAATCCTGATGTCGCCCGGAGTGGTGGTAGAACGCACCAGAACACGGTTAATACCGCACTCAACGGGAATGTTCTTATAGAGAATATAGTTGTCGGGGCCCTGTGCGATACCGCCTCTCCACTCAACCTCACCCTCAACCGTGAAGTTGATCATGTTGTTGGCCAGCGGACATCTGTTGCCCTCTGCATCCACAACCTCAAACTCCAACAAAGCCATATCGGCACCGTCGGCCTTGAAACCGTCGGGAGCAGTGTAAGATTTCAGCGTGATGGCAACGGGCTCACCCACGGTCTTCTTTGAAGTGCGGCTCAACTCCTTGCCGGCAGCATCGTAACTTACGGCCTCAATGGTTCCGGCCTCCCACTGCACTGCGGGGAAACTGAACAGGAAGGTGTGGCTGCGTTCGCCCATACCCAGACTCTTGCCGTTCACGAAGAGCTCAACCTGCTCACCATTAGAAACCACATAGGTATCCTTAACAACGTCGGGAGCATAGTTCCAATGGCCGATGATATAGGTGTCAAACACCTCGTTTGCATCAACCCAGCAGTTCCACATCAATTGATGTGCAAAGAAAGCGTCCTTCGGGATACGCATAGCATCCACCTCACCACTGCGGCGGTAGTTCTCTGCGCCACGATAGTGGGTATTGGTGTCGGCAAATACGATGTTTACACCACCCGAACTTACACGTTTGCCCGTTCCGGGACGCACCTCATAGTACTCGTTCCAACGTTCCACCATCTGGGTGGCATAAGAGTCCATGTTGTGGTTATACTCGGGTGCCGGAGCATTACGATACAAAGGACCGTAACCATCGGGATGATAGGGATAAGAGTAGTTGTCCCAATATTTGCGCAGACCCTCGTCACGGCAATATTCGGTTGCCCACATCGGGTGCTTGCCACTCTTGTTGATGTAGAGCATTTCGCCACCCCACTCGGCATTATTGATATTGAGCATCTCGCGCGAACCGATTGCACGACCGCCATTGGGGTCATACTGGTTGCGGATTTCAATCATCTCTGCCATGTGCTCCTCCGAGATAGACTCGTTACCGCACTCATAGAAGATGATACTCGGATTGTTTCTGTTGTAGATGATGGCATCACGCATCAAGAGTTTGCGCTGCTCCCACTGGCGACCCTGAACATCACGTTCTGCATCACCCGCAGGCATCGCCTGAATCAGACCCACGCGGTCACAGGACTCAATATCCTGTTTCCAAGGAGTAACGTGCATCCAACGCACCAGGTTACCGTTACCCTCAACCACCATGCGGTTGCTGAAATCACTCAACCATGCGGGAACAGACATACCCACCGAAGGCCACTCGTTACTGGTACGCTGAGCATAGCCCTTCAACTGCAACACGCGGTCGTTGAGCCAGAACATTCCCTGACCGAACTGCGTCTTGCGGAAACCCGTACGGGTCTTCACTACATCGGTGTATTGACCGTCGATGGCGAGTTTGGTGTATACATTATAGAGATAGCCGTAGCCCCAGCTCCAAAATTCCAGGTTCTTTACTTTGTCGGCCACTTTGAGGGTTGCGGTACTGCCGGCAGCAACCGTCACGGGCGCACCCTTTACGGTCTTGACGATCTTACCGTCCATATCCTCAATGACCATATCCATAGCCACCTGTTTATCGCTGTCACTCTCGTTCTTAACCTCCGCCTCGGCATTGATCACAGCACTCTTCGAGCCCACATTGATGTCGCTTGCATAGACATAAGTTCCCGTAGTACCCAGATTTGAGTATAGCGGCAGGGTCTGATAGACCTTGTCGGTCACATGAAGATACACATTCTTGGGCAGACCGCCATAGTTGGCGTTGAAGTTGATGTTATTCCACTGATAGGTGGTTCCCGTAGCACGTTCCTGATAGTCCCAATTATTATCGGCTCTCACTGCAATAACGTTCTCGCCATCGAAATTGATGTGGTCCGTAATGTCAAAACCGAACGCCATGACACCATTCTCATGGAAACCGATATGTTTACCATTGAGGTAGATATCAACACCGAAACGGGCACCCTCAAACTCAATAAAGATCTTCTTGCCCATATCCTCAGCAGACACCTGGAAGTGCTTTCTATACCACGAAATGCCCGTCGTATGCATATGGATGGGTTTATGGAATGCATCATCCTCATTGTAGGCATGGGGCAGAGTCACCGCCTCCCACTGAGAATCATCATAATCCATAGCTTCAGCTCCCTCGGCATCACCCACATAGAGCAACCAATCGGGATTGAAGTTATATTTCACGCGCTGGTTCGCATCGTCAACAGGCGAAGAACAAGCGGCGAAAAACAAAGTGGCAAACAGTGCCAGCAAACTCAATTTTCCTTTCATCTCTTCTGATTTTTGGTTTTTTACAATTTTTATTTCAATTTAATTTTTTGGATCAATAGTGTAATCTTTCAACAAAACATTGCCTTATGACGGATGCAAATAAAACACTCGTTTCCCGCCACAAGATAATGATTTCAAAGATAGTGTTTTTTGTCGGATTTTTACACACTTACGCTCTTTTTTTCAATATTGGTCAGATGCGTTTTTTTCTCCCGATTATTGCAGATAACCGCTTTGGTTTTTACACGCATTTCGTTATTTTTGTAGTCGCTGAAAAAAGAGAAAAACCGTCATGAAAACAAGTCTGATTGTATCAACATATAACCGTCCCGATGCATTGGCCGTCACCCTTGAAAGCATACTTCAACTGAATCGTCTGCCCGACGAGGTAATCATAGGCGACGACGGCTCCACCAGCGAAACAGCCGATGTCATCGCCTCGTTCCAAACCCGTTTCCCCGTACCGTTGATTCATATATGGCACGAGGACAAAGGTTTTCGTCTGGCAAAGATTCGCAATAAATGTCTTGCACGTGCAACGGGTGACTACATCATACAAATCGACGGCGACCTAATTCTTCATCCCGACTTCATCACCGACCACATAAGGGCGGCAAGACCCGGTGCCTTCATCAAAGGAACCCGCGTGCGACTCAACAAACGTGCAACGGAGCAGATCTGTGCAACCCAAATACCGCCACGCAGAAAAATCACGTTCCTCTCCAACGCCATCGAAGACAAAAGGGAGTGTACGATACGTTGTATTCCATTGTCTAAAATACTTGCACCTCGTTTCAAACGCAACGTAATCTCGGGATTGGGCTGCAACATGTCATTCTGGCGTGAGGACGCCATACGCATCAATGGCTACGACGAACACTATGAAGGTTGGGGTGGCGAAGATGATGATTTGGCACTGCGACTGCATCGTGCGGGTTGCCGAAAACTGGCTCTGCGTTTTGCAGGCATCATCTACCATCTGTGGCACAACGAAAGACAGCAACAGAAACAGACCCAGCAAGCCAATCTGGACTATTGCAGGGCACAAACCGAGCAAGGCGTCATCCGTTGCGAACACGGCATGGATCAATATCTATAAATCACTGTCATTGCAGGATTTTGCCACATCGTAACTCTCCGCAACCGTTCTGACAGGCAGGCCGATTCAAAAAACAGAAAAAAAATCTCTTCTTCTGAAAAAAAGAGTATCTTTGTATATTGACCAAAATTTGTGGAGACGATGGCAGCCAGCGACAAACAAGACAACCTTTTTCTGCTGATAAAATCACTGAACAAGGCCGAAAAGCGCAACTTCAAACTCTATGCGCAACGATTGGGCGGAAATTCCGATGCCAAGTTCATTGCTCTGTTCGACTGCATAGACCATCTTGAAAAGTACGACCAAACAACCATCCTGCAACGTTGCAAGGAGATCTCAAAGCAACAGTTGCCCAACATGAAGGCCCATCTCTACAAACAGATAATGAAGAGTCTGCGCATGTTGAACGTACAGCACTCGGCGACGCTGCAAATCAAGGAACAAACCGATTTTGCCAACATACTCTTCGACAAAGGTCTTTACGATCAGGCCAACAGAATACTCGACAAGGCGGCACAAATGGCCAAAGAGTTCGGTGAGGCGCCTGCCCTGTTGGATATAATCTCGTTGCAGAAAAGAGTGAAGGTAATGAATGTGTCAAGCGATATGACACGTATCTCCGAGAAGGTCATCAAAGAGTCGGAAGGCATTTTCCGCCGCATCGAGAACATAAACAACCTCTCAAAAATGGCGGTACGTCTGCTGGCACTCCATCAGGAGGTGGGTTATGCCCGCTCGCAGAAGGATCTCGATCTGCTCAACAACTATTTCAAGCCCAAACTTGATGCCTACGACCACACGAAACTGAACTTTACGGAACGTTTCTACTACTATCAGGCCAAAGCCTGGTACTACTATCTGCGCCACGAGTTCTCACGCACCTATCGCTATGCTCTGTTGTGGTTGCAGATGTTCAACCGCGAACCGCACATGAAAGAGGTGATGTATGACAGCTACCTGACGGGTTTCTCCCAATTCTTTGAGGGATTGTTCCTGATGCGCAAATACTCGCTGTTCATCAAATACCTGGAAATGTTTGAAGCCGAAAGCGAATCTCTCACCCGACTCAATGCCAATGCCGAGATGCTCGTGCAGCAAATCATCTTCACGGGGCGACTGAATAAATCACTGCTCGACGGCACCTGCAAAGAGGGACTCTGGTACACCAAGAGCATTGACAGCTACATGAAGAAGTATGCCGACTATCTGTCGGTGTATGAGAAGATGATGCTCGACTACAAGATTGCAAGTCTATACTACTACGACAACAACTACACGAAATGTATGGAGTATCTCTCCTACATCATTGCCGTCAAGGATCCCAAGATAAGACGCGACCTGCAATGCTATGCACGCATACTGAATCTGATAGCACTCTACGATGCGGGAATGGATTTCAATATCGACTACCAGATACGTTCGGTCTATTTCTTCATAGTGAAGATGAAGGACATGACCGAGATGAAGAACGAGATGTTCACCTTCTTCAAGCGTCTGGGCGCGATCAAGGCGTCGGAGTTCAAGACCGAGCTGAAAAACCTCTACTCACTGCTCAAACCCTACGAAAACCACCCATACGAACGCCGCACGTTCTACTATATAGACATGTTGTCGTGGTTGGAAAGCAAGATATCCGAACGCAGCATAGGCGAAATAGTGAGAGAAAAATTTGAGAAATCACAAAACGAAGAGAAACAAAGAAAACAATAGATAATGAACGACAATATCAGAAATATAGAACGCGACAGCGAGTTTGAAAACCGAATCAGACCACAAGAGCTGGACAGTTTCAGCGGTCAGAACAAAATCGTTGATAATCTGCGCGTGTTCATCAAGGCGGCTCTGATGCGTGGCGAATCGTTGGACCATGTGTTGTTGCACGGCCCTCCGGGACTGGGAAAAACCACCCTCGCCAACATTATTGCCAATGAGATGAACTCATCGTTGAAGATTACGAGTGGTCCCGTACTTGACAAACCGGGCGACCTGGCCGGTCTGCTCACCAATCTCAATGCGGGAGATGTGCTGTTCATAGATGAGATTCACCGCCTGAGTCCCATCATTGAGGAGTATCTCTACTCCGCCATGGAGGATTACCGCATAGACATTGTTCTTGACAAAGGCCCTTCGGCACGTTCGATACAGATAGAGCTCAATCCGTTCACACTCATCGGAGCCACCACCCGTAGCGGCCTGTTGACGGCTCCTCTGCGTGCCCGTTTCGGCATTCAGTGCCACTTGGAGTATTACGACACACCCGTCCTGGCCAACATAGTGAAACGTTCGGCAAGGATTCTCGACATACCCATCGACAACGAGGCGGCACACGAGATTGCTCTGCGCAGTCGCGGAACACCCCGTATCGCCAACTCATTGTTACGTCGCGTGCGTGACTTTGCCATGGTCAAGGGCAACGGAGTCATCACCCTCGACATCACACGTCATGCTCTCGGCGCCCTCAACATAGATTCGCGAGGTCTCGACCAGATGGACAACAAAATCCTAAGTACTATTATTCTGAAATTCTCGGGCGGTCCCGTCGGTCTTAACACCATCGCCACCGCAGTGGGAGAGGATGCAGGTACGATTGAGGATGTATATGAGCCGTTCCTCATCAAAGAGGGTTTTCTGAAACGCACTCCGCGTGGTCGTGAAGCCACCGAGTTGGCCTACACTCATCTCGGCCTGACAGGCAAAAATCCCGACGAGCCCATGCTTTTCTGACAAATCGGGCGCACCCATCTTATTCGAGAAATCGGCCGACCATCACAGATGCAAGAAGATACTTATATTATTAAACAAAAAAGGCACCGCTTGATGCGGTGCCTTTCTCATTATGCTCTGACGACAAATTAGTCGTTGTGTTTTGCATAGAGGAACTCGCGGTTCAGACGGGCAATGTGCGAAATGGTGATACCCTTCGGGCACTCAGCCTCACAAGCACCGGTGTTGGTACATGCACCGAAACCGAGTTCATCCATCTTTCTAACCATAGCTTTGGCACGTTTTGCAGCCTCGGCTCTACCCTGCGGCAATTTTGCCAACGAAGATACACGCGCTGCCACGAACAACATTGCCGAACCGTTCTTACAAGTAGCCACACATGCGCCGCAACCGATACATGCAGCTGCATCCATACTCTCCTCGGCAGCCTCCTTCGGGATGAGGATGGCGTTTGCATCGGGAGCACCACCGGCATTAACCGAGATGAAACCTCCGGCCTACAAAATCTTATCAAATGCAGTACGATCAACTACCAGGTCCTTGATAACGGGGAACGCTGCCGAACGCCACGGCTCAATAACGATGGTGTCACCGTCTTTGAACTTACGCATATGCAACTGGCAGGTGGTAATCTCTGTGTCGGGTCCGTGAGCATGACCGTTGATGTGCAACGAACACATACCGCAGATACCCTCGCGGCAGTCGTGGTCAAATGCCACAGGCTCTTTGCCTTCGTTAATAAGGTTGATATTCAAAATGTCGAGCATCTCAAGGAAAGAAGTATCCGGCGAGATATTCTCAACGTGGTAAACCTCAAATTTACCTTTTGCTTTGGCGTTAGGCTGACGCCATATTTTAAGTTTCAAATTCATATTCTCTGAGTTTAATAAATTACCGAATTAATCCTTGTAGTTACGCTGTGCAACCTTGATAGCCTCGAATTTGAGATCCTCTTTGTAGAGTTCGGGCTGCTGATTCTCACCCTTGTACTCCCAAATGGCAACATAAGCGTAATTTTCGTCGTCACGCAACGCCTCGCCCTCGGGGGTCTGGTACTCCTCACGGAAGTGACCACCGCACGACTCGTTACGATTGAGTGCGTCAATAGCCATCAACTCGCCCAACTCCAAGAAGTCGGCCAAACGAATGGCTTTCTCCAACTCCTGGTTGAACTCGTCATTGGCTCCGGTAACTTTCACGTCTTTCCAGAACTCCTCGCGCAATGCTTTGATCTCCTCAATAGCCTTGGTCAAAGACTCCTTGGTACGTGCCATACCCACGTTATCCCACATGATGTTACCCAGTTTCTTGTGGATAACGTCAACGGGCTGTGAACCCTTGATAGAGAGCAGTTTCGCAATCTTATCCTTAACTGCCTTCTCGGCCTCCTCAAACTCCTTAGATGTGGTGTCGATCTTGGGAGTCTGGATGTCGTGTGACAGATAGTCGCCGATGGTGTAAGGCAATACGAAGTATCCGTCGGCCAGACCCTGCATCAGAGCCGAAGCTCCCAGACGGTTTGCACCGTGATCCGAGAAGTTGGCCTCACCGATTGCATACAGACCCGGAACAGTAGTCATCAGGTTGTAGTCAACCCACAGACCGCCCATGGTGTAGTGTACGGCGGGATAAATCATCATAGGTTCTTTATAAGGATTGGTATCCGTAATCTTCTCATACATCTGGAACAGGTTACCATAGCGTGCCTTGATTACGTCCTCGCCCAAACGGTCGATAGCGGTCTTGAAATCGAGGAATACTGCCAAACCGGTCTCGTTAACACCGTAACCGGCGTCGCAACGCTCCTTGGCAGCACGCGAAGCCACGTCACGCGGAACAAGGTTTCCGAATGCCGGGTAGCGACGCTCCAAATAGTAATCTCTATCCTCTTCGGGAATGTCAGAAGCTTTTTTCTTCTTGGTGCGAAGAGCCTCAACATCCTCCAATTTCTTCGGAACCCAGATACGGCCGTCGTTACGCAACGACTCCGACATAAGAGTCAGTTTGCTCTGCTGTGTACCGTGAACGGGAATACAGGTGGGATGGATCTGAGTGAAGCAGGGGTTGGCGAAAGCAGCACCGCGTTTGTAGGCCTGCCATGCCGACGAACCGTTTGAGTTCATTGCGTTGGTCGAGAGGAAGAACACGTTTCCGTATCCGCCACTGGCGATAACAACTGCATGAGCTCCGTGACGTTCTATCTCACCGGTAACAAGGTTACGGGTGATAACACCTCTTGCTTTGCCGTCAACGATAACAACGTCAAGCACCTCATGACGAGGATAGCTTTTCACACTGCCTTTGGCAATCTGACGGTTCAAAGATGCGTATGCACCCAGCAACAACTGCTGACCGGTCTGACCACGGGCATAGAATGTACGTGATACCTGTGCGCCACCGAACGAACGGTTGTCCAACGTACCGCCATACTCACGAGCAAAGGGAACACCCTGTGCCACACAGTGGTCAATGATGAGGTTTGAAACCTCTGCCAAACGATAAACGTTTGCCTCACGTGCACGGTAGTCACCACCTTTGATGGTATCGTAGAAAAGTCTGAATACCGAGTCATTGTCGTTCTGATAGTTCTTGGCTGCATTGATACCTCCCTGAGCTGCGATTGAGTGAGCACGACGGGGAGAATCGGAGATGCAGAACACCTTAACGTTATAACCCAACTCACCGAGGGTAGAAGCTGCTGATGCGCCGCCCAAACCGGTTCCGATTATAATGATGTCCAATTTACGTTTGTTTGCAGGGCTGACGATTTTGATATCGCCTTTATATTTGGTCCATTTGTCTGCAATGGGGCCCTGTGGAACTTTGGATTCTATCTTCAACATATCTATCTGTTTTTTTTAATTATTCACTACGAATTATTACTGGCCGATGTAAATAGCAAGAACTGTTACTATAAAACCGCCGACAATGATGGTCGCAACAACTTTCGAGAAACATTTCAAGAACTTCATCCAACGTTTGTTGTTAAGACCTGCTGTGTGAAGCATGCTCCATACACCATGAGTCAGGTGGAACCAAAGAGCCACAAGCCATACGATGTAGATAATAACATTGCACAACTTCGAGAAGGTGTACTGTACCAACGCTGCACCTTCAGTGGGGCTAAGACCAAGTGAATTCTCGTGCATACCCATCAGCTCGACAAGCTGCATCTTTGACCAGAAGTGAACCAAGTGAACAAGCAGACCCAGAACTACAACTATGCCCAAAACAAGCATGTTCTTCGATGACCACTCCACACCTTGCTCCTTAACCGTAACTGCATAACGGATGTTTCCGCGTGCTTTGAGGTTCTGAATTGAGAGGATAATTGCGCAGATAAAGTGAATACCCACGCCGGCTGCAAGTACAACCGTTCCTGCTACTGCATACCAATTGGCTCCCAGAAAACCACACACTGCATTGTAAGCCTCGGCGTCAAATACAAGCACCAGGTTCATGCACATATGAAATGCGAGGAAGAGAACCAAAAAGGCTCCTGAAATACTCATTACCAGCTTTTTGCCGATAGATGACATTGAGAGTTTGTTTACCATAGAAAATTTAATTGTGTTTTATATTAAGTTTTTGTTGCTGCAATTTACGGCCTGATGCATCTCTGTCTTATCTCCAAAAACAAGAAAAATACGTCCTCAGTGCATCAAGACACTTCTTTCCATTATGCAAATATAGTCTATTGTTTTTTTAATAACAAGGATTTTACCCACTAAATGCACTCATAACGATTTATTTCGTAACAACAAGAATAAAAAACACCGATGTTGTATCGGTGATTATTTAATTCAGTCAAACTATAAAAATAATGTAGAGGTTGTCGGATGGTATTCCTTAGATGATAGGAATCTTGAAAGAATAAAAAGACAAGCAAATCATAACGGCAGCGAACTCGTTGTATTATCTTCAAAAGATAAGGTGGAAAGCTTTCCCACTCCTACGCTATACTTGTCTTTATATAACAACCGAAGGTTAGAACAAGACTTTCAAAGCGCCTTCAAGACACTCTATATTGAGAGGTAACGAGGGGCCCGGTTGGCCATCCACATCGGTGGTCTCGGACTCCGCAGACTCCACCGTCAGCGACTTGCAATGCAGATAAGAAACATCCTTAGTCGACTGGAATGTACGCAGATTTGTCAGCAGGCTGAAACCGGCATCGGCCATCTCAAAGAAGTTCTTGCTCTTCACCATTATAACATCCAACAATCCGTCGTCCACCGAAGCGGCACGTCCAAGTTTCAATCCACCAGCCGTCTGACCATTCAGCACAAACAGCATCAGCACTTCGCCCTCATAATTGAGATTCTCGGCCGTGACTTTCAGACGCATCTTGCGAAATTCAAGCGTTTCGGCAACACCCATAGCATAATAAGCCAAACCACCGAACATGTTTTTTGCTCTCGTGGGTACCTTGTGTGATGTGTCGGTATAGAGTCCCATGCTGAATACATTGACAAAGTAGACATCTCCCGCACGCCCCACATCTATCGGATGAGGCGTTCCGTCAAGAATCCTATAACAAGCTCTGGAAATATATGCCGGCATTCCGATGGCGCGTGCAAAATCGTTGGCCGTACCACCTGGCAGTATTCCGACCGGCAAATCATACCCGTCACCCACAATCATATTGACAACATAATTGACCGTACCGTCACCACCCGAGATGAGAACGTGATCCACCATGGCGGCAAACTCGGCCAGCACCTCGGCATCCTCGCGCGTGAAACGCAGGTAGTGTACCACTACATCATATCCGCGTTCGGCATAACAAGACACCACCGTAGCCGGAATGTTACGATAGACCTTCAAACCCGAGTCGGGATTATACATCAACAATGCCTTTTTCATACTATCCGATTATCTTCCTCTCCAATAGTGTTTCATCTGCGGCGTGACGCGGGTGTTCATCTCCCCGCCATCGGCATAGATAAACAGTGCGGCTATATCGTTCTGTTCGGCAACCTCCACCGCACGTTCATACCCCAACGATATAAACATCGTGCCATAAGCATCGGCCAACGCACAACTCTCGGCCACCACCGTTGCCGACAACAGAGTACCCTCCGTATTCTCACCCGTCTTGGGATTGACTATATGGGTGTATTTCTTGCCCGACTCGGCCGTATAGAAATTGCGATAATTGCCCGATGTGGCAAGTCCCACACCCGAAATGGAAACCGTCGTATATAGATAGTCGCCCATTGAGTAGTTGCCCTCAAAAGGAGTCTCCACGCCTATGGTCCAGTCCTTCCCCTCGGCATTGGTTCCGCGACAGAAAATCTCACCTCCTATATCGACCAGATACTCCTCCACTCCGTACTGCTCCAACAGCTCTGCCGCCATATCCACAACAGCACCCTTCGCAATGGAGTTCAGATCTATCTGCATGCCCGGATCGGCCTTCACAATGCGCTCTCCTTCAATCGATATTTTCTCATAACCCACCAGTTGCAAAAGAGAATCCCTCTGACGGTTGTCCAGCTCCGCCGTATGTTCCCCTCCCGAGAAACCCATCGCCGCCGACAACGGACGAATGGTCACATCATACATGCCTTCCGATATCTCACTCACACGATGTGCCATCTCCAAACAATAAATTATATAGCGGTCGGCCGTATCGGTACGATTGTCATTGATGCGGCTCAATCGCGATTCGGGATTGAACACCGAGAGTGACATATCGGCGGCGCGGAACAGCGAATCGAGCCCCTCGCGCAACCCCTCGGGCATCTCCCCCTTGACCGAAACCTGATAGACGGTGCCGAGAGCCGTTCCGTTGAGAGTTTTTACCGCCCACTCACGCGACCCGTACTCCTTGTTGGAATAGATCACCGCAATGACCGCCAACGCAGCGGCCACAAACATATATACATATTTTTTCTTCATGTTTTTTCTCATTTCATTCCGTTTCCTCAACCAAATCTTGTGCAGAAAATACCGACACACGATACTCCTGCCTGCATATTCGGAAAAATCCCGACAGCCATCTTCTCATGACACAAAGGTAAAAAATTAGGTGCTGATATCCATCGGGAAATAAAAATATTTTGATAATAAGTTTGTTGTAGACTAAAATTTATTATCTTTGCGCCACGCTTTGGTGACATACGGTAAGGCGTATTCATCGTAAAGCGGAACACTCAAAAAAAAATATAAAAAACAATGAGTTACTTATCAGCAGAGAAAAAGCAGGAGCTTTTTGGTCAGTACGGCAAGTCTAACACGGATACGGGTTCACCCGAAAGTCAGATTGCCTTGTTTTCGTACCGTATTGCCCACCTTACAGAACACCTCAAGAAGAACAAACACGACTTCGGTACTCAGCGTGCCATGTTGCGCATGATCGGTAAACGTCGTAAACTTCTTGAATATCTGAAACAAGTCGATATCGAGCGTTACAGAGCTATCGTGAAAGCTCTTAACCTGAGAAAATAAGACTTTTCAGTTTATGCGAAACGTAAAGGCAGATTCAATAACAAATTGGATTTGCCTTTACTACGCTTAAATATCAGGCATAAAATCAACTTCGGAAGTGATATAAAAAAACAAACACAACATGTCCCAAAGGGGGACATAGTAAAACAACAACATCATGATGTATAATGCAACCAGAAAGGTAATAAAACTCGGTGACGACCGTGAGATTATTATCGAAACAGGCAAACTTGCCAAACAGGCAGACGGCTCGGTGGTTATTCAGCAAGGTGATACCATGCTCCTGGCAACGGTTGTTGCAGCAAAGGACGCCAAAGCAGATTGCGACTTCATGCCCCTGCAAGTAGATTACAAAGAGAAATACGCCGCAGCAGGACGTTTCCCCGGCGGTTTCCTCAAACGTGAGGCTCGTCCTTCGGACAACGAGATTCTCGTTTCGCGCCTCATCGACCGCGCATTGCGTCCCCTCTTCCCTTCGAACTACCACGCAGAGGTATTCGTGAATGTTTATCTCATCTCGGCCGACAAAGATATTCAGCCCGATGCACTGGCCGGTTTGGCAGCTTCGGCGGCTCTGGCCGTTTCGGATATTCCGTTCGAAGGCCCCATCTCGGAGGTTAGAGTATCAAGAATTGATGGTAAACTCGTTATCAACCCCACATTCTCGCAGAATGTAAATGCCGATATCGACCTGATCGTGGGTGCAACCTACGACAACATCCTCATGGTTGAGGGTGAGATGAAAGAGGTTTCGGAGGCTGATATGCTCGAAGCCATCAAATTTGCTCACGAAGAGATCAAGAAACACTGCCTCGCGCAGATGGAACTCTCAAAAGAGCTGGGTAAGGACGTAAAACGCGAGTACTGCCACGAAAACAATGACGAGGAACTTCGTCAGCTCGTTATAGCAGAGACCTACGACAAGGCCTATGCAATCGCAACCAGCGGAACCGCAAAACATGAGCGCAGCGAGAAATTCGAGGCTCTCGAAGCAGAATTCTGCACCCGCTTCACCGAGGAGGAGTTGGAGGAGAAAGCTCCCCTCATCAAACGCTACTTCCACGACGACGTGATGAAGAAAGCAATGAGAAACATGATTCTCGACGAAGGTCTGCGTCTTGACGGTCGTAAGACCGACGAGATCCGCCCCATCTGGTGCGAGGTTGGTTATCTGCCCGCAGCTCATGGTTCGGCAATCTTTACCCGTGGTGAAACACAGTCGCTGACCACCGTAACCCTTGGCACCAAACTCGATGAGAAGATGATCGACGAGGCATTGGTACAGGGTTCGGAGCAGTTCGTTCTCCACTACAACTTCCCGCCGTTCTCAACAGGTGAGGCAAGACCCGCAAGAAGTCTTTCACGCCGCGAGATCGGTCACGGCAACCTCGCATGGAGAGCATTGAAACCGATGGTTCCCGTAGGAGAGGACAACCCCTATGCAGTACGCGTGGTTTCGGATATCTTGGAGTCAAACGGTTCATCTTCAATGGCAACCGTATGTGCCGGTACATTGGCACTGATGGACTCGGGTCTGAAAATCAAGAAACCCGTTTCGGGTATCGCAATGGGTCTTATCACCGACTCACAGAGTGGCAAATACGCAGTATTGTCAGACATTCTGGGCGATGAGGACCACTTGGGCGACATGGACTTCAAGGTTACCGGTACGAAAGACGGTATCACCGCAACCCAGATGGATATCAAGGTTGACGGTCTGTCTTACGAAGTATTGGCAAAAGCATTGGAGCAGGCACGTCAGGGCCGTATCCACATCCTGAACAAAATTACCGAGTGCATCGCCGAGCCGAGAGAGGACTTCCGTCCGTTCGTTCCGCGCATCGTACAGATCTCTATCCCGAAAGATTTCATCGGCGCAGTTATCGGCCCGGGTGGAAAGGTTATTCAGGAGATGCAGAAACAGACCGGTACCACCATCACCATCACCGAGGTGGAGGATAAGGGTATCGTTGATATCTTCGGCGAGAACAAAGAGGGTCTGGATGCAGCATTGGCACGCATCAAGGCTATCACCGCAGTTCCCGAGGAGGGCGAGATTTACAAAGGCAAGATCAGATCTATCGTTCCGTTCGGAGCATTCATCGAGATTCTGCCCGGTAAAGACGGTCTGCTGCACATCTCTGAAATAGACTACAAACGTTTCGAGACAATGGAAGAAACAGGCCTGAAAGAGGGTGACGAGATTGAAGTAAAACTCATCAACATTGACTCAAAAACAGGAAAATTGAAACTTTCTCGCAAGGTTCTTCTGCCCAAAAAACAGCAGAACAACAAGAAAGAAGAAAAATAATTTTCTATTTAAGCAGAAGATTGTATTGATAATCAAAAATAAATAGCTATATTTGTTTGAATCTATACAATCGGAAGGCTATACAGACTTCCATTTCACTCACAACAGAGTGGAATGGATTTCTGTTTTTGAATTTGAGATAGCAACAAACACAAATAAAAAAACACGATTAATTAAAAAAACACCTAACAACTATGAAAAAACTTACAGTTTTTACTTTGGCATTGTTTACCCTGGTGTTCTGCGCCAGCTGTAACTGCACAAAGAAAATGGCAAAGAAAGTTGATGGCGTTAGCATCAGCTGCAATCCCGAAATTCTCCAATTGGTTGGTGACGCTGTTCCTGCCGACATTACCGTAAACTTCCCCGTTAAATTCGTGGATCCCAAAGCAGAGTTGAAAATCACTCCGCAGTTGGTTTACGATGCAGGCAAAATCGAGGGAACTCCTATTTATGTTCAGGGCGAGAAGGTTCTTGACAACTACACCGTAATCTCTGACGAGGGCGGTTCTATCACCAAGAGCATCTCACTGCCTTACAAACCCGAAGCTGCTCTCTCTACTTTGGAGCTGGTTATCGAGGCTAAATGTAAGAACGGTCTGTTTACCCCCATCGCAACCGTTGCCGTTGCTCAGGGTGTAAGCTCACTCGGTCAGTTGGAAGAGGGCGTGGTTAGCTACATGGATGCTCTTCCCGACAACTATCAGAAAGTTAAAAATTACAGCAGCACCGCTGACATCCACTATTTGGTAAACAGCTCGAAAGTTCGCGCAGGTCAGCTCACTACTGCTCAGATCGACGAGTTCGAGAAATTCATCAAGGATAACCTCGCTAACGACAAAGCTACCTTGGCAGCTATCCAGGCTAACGGTTACGCTTCTCCCGAGGGTCCCACCAAATTCAACGACAAACTGTCTCAGGCTCGTAGCCAGAGTGGTGAGCAGGCTCTGAAAGAGAGACTCGGCACCGATCTGAACGCAAACTACGATCCCAAAGCTTACGGTGAGGACTGGGAAGGCTTCAAGAAACTCGTTCAGGAGTCTAACATCGAGGATAAAGACCTTATCTTGAATGTTCTCTCAATGTACAGCTCTTCTGTTCAGCGTGATGAGGAGATCAGAAACATGACCTCTGTATTCGAGGTATTGAAAGAGAAGATCCTCCCCGAGTTGCGTAGAACCCAGTTCGTTGCTAACGTGGCTATCGAGGGTCCGTCAGACAGCGAGTTGCTGGCTATGGCTTTGAGAGGCGACAACTCATTGGTTGTTGACGATCTGCTCTATGCTGCAACCTTGGCTAACAATGCTAACGATAAGATCAAAATCTATCAGGCTGCTACCAAATTCAACGATGCTCGCGCTTACAACAACCTCGCAGTTGTTCTGGCACAGACCGGCAAATTGAAAGATGCCGAGAACGCATTGAAGAAAGCTGCTAACTTGCAGAGCTCTGCTGACGTAGTAAACAACTTGGCACTCGTATCATTGGCACAGGGTAATGTGGCTCAGGCACAGCAGTATCTGAACTCTGTTGGTGCAAACGCATCGAAAGAGGCTCAGGGTCTTATCGCTATGTCAAAAGGTAATTTTGCCCAGGCTTCTAACAACCTGACCGGTTACTACAAAGCCGTTGCTCAGACTTGCAACAACAACCTTTCTGCTGCAAAAGCCGCTCTGTCAAACGACAACTCGGCAGAGGCAGAGTATCTGAAAGGTGTTATCGCTGCTAAAGAGGGTAACGACAGCGCAGCTATCTCTTACTTGAAGAGCGCTATCGCCAAAGACGCCAGCCTGAAAGCAAAGGCTAAGAGTGATGTTAATTTCTCGTCTTTGTTCGGAAATTCAGATTTCATGGCTTTGTAATCAGCGACATCAGTCTATAATAAAAAGGGAGTCCCGCAAAGGACTCCCTTTTATTTTATCACAAACCCGACGGCAATATCTTATACCTATATATTTAAAAAAGTGGTGGACAACGGCGGTGCTTTCACAAATTGTTCGTATCTTGCAAAAAGAATAGTCCAAAAAAAGTTGCACTATGGAATACGAACACCTGTTGAAAGAGTATACCGCTGCATCAAGCGATGCTCAAATAGCCGAAATAGTGGCTCAAGCCGTGAAAGATTCTCAACAGAATCTCAATGCGGATGTCTATAAATTTTGTTTCAGCGCAATAGATCTCACCACTCTCATGGAAACGGATTCGGATGTTTCGGTGGAACGTTTCGTGAACGATGCGGTAGAGCTGCCCCGTAAACATGAAGGACTTCCCAACGTTGCCTCCATCTGTGTGTATCCCACATTTGTGGATATCGCAGGACTTGGTGTGGAGGGTACCACCATAGGCGTGACAAGCGTTGCGGGCGGATTCCCCTCATCACAAACCTTCCTGGAAGTGAAGATGTTGGAGGTATCGATGGCAGTGGAAAACGGCGCCGACGAAATAGACGTGGTGATCAATGTAGGTGAGTTGATGCAGGGCGAATACAACCAGATGGCCAACGATCTGGAAATGATGCGCAAAGAGGCAGGTGAGGATATTACGTTCAAGGTGATTCTGGAAACCAATGCACTCAAAACTCCCGAACTGATCAAAAAAGCAGCATTGCTGGCGATGTTTGCAGGTGCCGACTTTGTGAAAACCTCAACAGGCAAGAACAAAGGTGGAGCAACTCCCGAAGCCGCCGTAGT
>JAGBHS010000103.1 GCA_017935385.1 Tidjanibacter sp. | reverse complement strand
TTTTTGCGTCTTTCAGCTCATAAGTTTTTGAGCCTATGGTAACTTGATTTTTTCTACCGTTGTCACCGTCACCACCGCCGTCGTCATCGCCGCCACATGCCGAAAAGCCCACCAGCATTGCAGCAGCCGCCAAGAATGCAAAGAATTTCTTCATAATAATACGTTTTAAAGTTTAAACATCGATTGCAAGTTAATAAAAAATTCCCCCCCCCGCAAAATTTTAGGGCAGGTTTTTTGACTTATTTCAAACTCTTTTTATCATTCTATTCTCTACGATGAAACCAATATCTTTTATGACAACTTTTTAACAAAAATCCTCGATGCCCGACATAGACTAAAAAAGGCGGGTCAAAAAGCCCGCCTTTATATTCTTACAACCGATTAATCATCCTCTTCATCTTCGGTGTCTGCAATTTCATCTGCACCTTTGATTTCGTCGTTGAAATAATCTTTCTCCTCTTCTTCGATGTTACCGTCATCAATCTTAACATCCACCTTAACCAAATAACTAACCTCATCTGTCTCAAAAGGTACTGCATAGAAGAAATCTCCCGACGGTTTGTCTACACGAATCATATAATCCGTATATCCCAAAGGATATTTCTCTTTAACTGCCTCCTGAATCTCAAAGGGCAGATTGTGAAAACTAATTACCGATCTTCTTTTCTGTATAGCCATATCTTTTGTTTAATATTCGTTGTAAAATTTCTGCAATTATACGCAAAATTTGTAAAATGCAAATCTATTTGATTTCTATTTTCATCGAAAAAAAGAAACTTTATCGCAGAATACGACTTTTTTCTTCCTCTGAATATATTCCCATGAGGATTTCCGATAAAAATTGGTATCTTTACATTTCAAAACGATTCGCACCATGAATAAAGAAATTGACGAACTCAGACGACTATTGAACGAATATAATCACCTCTATTATGTAGAGGCTGCTCCGGTGGTGAGCGACTTTGAGTACGACCGCATGATGCGCCGTTTGCAGGAGTTGGAGGCGCAACATCCCGAAGAGTTCGACCCGGCATCACCCACACAGCGAGTGGGCAGTGATCTCAACAATGAATTTGAAACCGTTGTTCATCGGTTTCCCATGCTCTCTCTATCGAACACCTATTCATTGGAGGAATTACACGAATTCTGCAACAAAGTAGAAAAAGAGGTGGGGGAAGTGGAGTATGTGTGTGAATTGAAATTTGACGGAACAGCCATATCGCTTACATACGAAAACGGAATCCTTACACGAGGTGTGACCCGTGGCGATGGCACGCAAGGCGATGATGTTACGGCAAACGTAAAGACCATACGCAGCATTCCGTTAAAACTGCGAGGAAATGATTATCCGGATTTCTTTGAGATTCGTGGCGAAATATTGATGCCTTACGACACATTCAACCGCCTGAATGCCGAACGAGAAGATATTGGAGAGAATCCATTCGCCAATCCGAGAAATGCGGCGGCAGGCACACTGAAACTGCAAAACTCATCGATAGTGGCAGAACGAGGCTTGGATTGTTTCCTTTATTATATGAGTGGCGATGATTTGCCCTATAAATCACATTGGGAAAATCTGCAAAAGGCTCGCGAATGGGGTTTCAAAATATCCGATAGGATGAGATTATGTCGCAGTTGGGACGAGGTGATGAATTACATAACCGAGGCTGATGAGTTGCGAAAATCACTGCCTTATGCAACCGATGGCGCCGTAATAAAGGTAAACGACTACGCATTGCAGAAAAGGTTGGGGTATACGGCAAAAGCCCCCAAATGGGCAGTGGCATATAAATTCAAGGCCGAAGCCGCACTGACGGAGTTGTTGTCGGTGGATTTTCAGGTAGGACGCACGGGTGCAATAACCCCCGTAGCCAATCTAAATCCCGTACAACTGGCCGGAACGGTGGTTAAAAGAGCCTCACTGCATAATGCCGAACAGATTGCTCTGCTTGACATCCGATTGGGCGATATGGTGTATGTGGAGAAAGGGGGCGAGATTATTCCGAAGATTACGGGAGTGGAACTCTCGGAACGAAAATCGGAGAGCCGACCGTTTGAGTATATAAGCAAATGTCCCGAATGCGGTACGGAACTGATAAAGGTGGATGGAGAGGCCAAACATTATTGTCCGAACCAGACACTATGCCCACCACAAATTGTAGGCCGTATAATTCATTTCATCTCTCGTAAGGCCATGAATATTGAAGGTATCGGCGAAGAGACGGCGCTGTTACTATATCAATGTGGATTGGTCAACAACATTGCAGATTTATACGACATACAACCCAATATGATTGCCACACTGCCTCGATTGGGCGAAAAAAGCGCAGAGAACATAATACACAGTTTGTCGGAATCGAAGAAGGTGCCGTTCGGAAGAGTATTGTTTGCGTTGGGGATAAGATTCGTAGGCGAAACAACCGCAAAAAAACTCGCCGCACATTTCAAAAACATAGATGCTCTGATGGCGGCCGACTACGAGGAGTTGATTCAGGCCGACGAAGTGGGAAGTAAAATTGCGGAAAGCATCCACGACTACTTTGCCGACAGCGCAAATAAAGAGATTATAGAGAGATTAAGGAGGGCAGGAGTACAATTCGAGATTGTCGAACAGGAACAACTGTCGAATTCAATTGCCGGCCTAAAATTCGTCATTTCGGGCAAGTTCGAAAGACACAGTCGTGACGAGTTGAAAGAATTGATAGAGAAACATGGAGGCAAGAATATCTCGGCAGTCTCGGCAAATGTGGATTTTGTATTGGCTGGAAGCGACATGGGACCCGCCAAAGCAGCAAAGGCCGAGAAACTTGGAGTGCGCATAATAAGCGAAAGTGAGTTTGAAAAAATGATAAATTCCGACGAGATAAACACTGAAACAGAGAAAAAAGTGACGGAAAGTATCGAATATGTTAAAACTGCAACACAAGGTGAGCTGTTTTAGAAATATATATTATTTTTGTGAAAATAACAGATGAGATATAGTTAATTTAACAACATAGAAAGATAATTATGAATTCTCGATTGCAAGGTTTAGGCGTAGCATTGGTGACACCGTTTTTGGAGAACGGTGAAGTGGATTATGATGCTCTCGTTAGATTGGTAGACCACGTTTCCGATGGGGGAGTGGACTATCTGGTGGTTCTCGGAACCACAGGAGAGACTCCGACGCTTGAAAACAAAGAGAAAAACCTCATATTTGAAACCGTCAAAAAGGCCAACAAAAAGAATCTGCCAATAGTACTCGGAATGGGTGGTAACGCCACCGACAAACTGATAAGGCAAATCAAGGCGGCAGATTTGGATGGCGTGGATGCAATTTTGAGTGTGGCTCCGTATTATAACAGGCCTTCGCAGCAGGGACTCTACGAACACTACAAAGCTGTTGCAGAGGCGGCACCTTGCGATGTGATATTATACAATGTGCCCGGACGAACAGGCGTGAATCTGTTGCCAGACACGGCAATCAGGCTTGCAAATGAATGCAAAAACATCATTGCCATAAAGGAGGCCAGCGGTAAGATCGAGCAGTTTGACGAACTGTTGGCAAAACGTCCCGAAGGTTTCATGGTTATCTCGGGAGATGACGGAATGGCTTTGGAAGTGATTAAACATGGTGGAGATGGCCTCATCTCGGTAGCCGCAAATGCATTCCCCGAGCAATATGCTCAAATGATAACAAAACAATTTGACAAAGAATACGATACGACACAACAGTTATGGGAGAAGGTTGCAGCCGTCACCAAGTTGCTTTTCGAGGAAGGCAATCCCACCGGTATTAAAGCGGCATTGGCAGCAAAAGGCATTTGCAACAATAAATTGCGCCTGCCGTTGGTGCCGTCATCAGATTCACTTTACGAACGAATCAGAGAGCTTATTCTGCGAGAGAATTTATAATTCCGCAGAATAATATTTGCCCTGAGTCGTTATAATAAAAAAACTTGATGAAAAAGATACTTTTATTATTGCCGCTTGTTGCTCTTTTGTGCAGTGGGCTCAGGGTTCCGGACAACGAGGACATCATCGCAAAAACCATAAACAGCGATTCGCCATACTATTATCCCAACCTTTTGAGGAGATATATGGCTAATGATACCACTTTGACACAAACAGAGTATCATTATCTCTATTATGGTTTTACCTACACAAGAGATTATCGTCCGTTGGTATCCATACCGGCCAAGGATGACATTCTGCGCATCTTTGAATTTAATGCCCAACCCACCAGAGAGGATTTTGTTCGCATCATAGAGAGTGCACAGGAGGTAATGAAATATGATCCGTTCAGCCCAAGCAATCTCAATTTCCTGGTCTACGCCTATGGCTCGTTGGGTGATACGGTGAACGAGAAAATCTATTTTGATAAGTTCCTGAAAGTAATGAACACGATTGACGAATCGGGTACGGGCGAGAAAGAGAGTTCTCCCAAGCATGTATTGATGTTCTCTCACGCCAACGATTTTGTTACGGCAAAAGGTTACGGAGCCAAGAGCAGCCAACTTGTTTCGAACAAGGTGGAATACATATTCTATAATCAACGTGCCGAAAACGGTGATAGAGGAATGTATTTCGACTATTCTCGCGTATATTTGGTTCGCCCCGACGAGATTCCCGAGAGAGAAAAAGGATGGACACTCAACAATGCCGTACCATTAGGGAAGAATAAAGACAACTAATTTGCCAGCTGACTATGCATAAAATAACCAATATACTATTTCTCTTTTTGACGGCGGTTTTATTGTCGTCATGCGATTATTTTCCTTACTTCGATGAAGAGGATTCCGATAATGAAGTGCAACACACAATGATTCTTTACATGTTGGCTGACAGTTCTCTGTCGGGTTATCTGGAAGAGGATTTAAGAGAAACCATCAACGCCGTCAGTCAGGATTTCAGTTCGCGAGCAAGAATCGTAGTCTATTATGATCGCATGGAAACACGCGACAAAGCCGATTCGACAACTCTGTTTCTGCTGAAACAAAACAACATAAACACAGAGACAAATTTAGAAAGACTTGAAGTTCTGAAAACATATTCACGTCAGGAATCAACCGATCCTCTGGTCATGCAGGAAGTGTTGAACGATGTGAAAGAGTTGGTGCCAAGTCGCAGCTACGGATTATTAATATCGGGACATGGCAGCGGATGGTTCCCGAAACCGACCAATAACATTGAAACAAACACCGAACTACATGCACAAAGAGTGGGGCAGAAACCACTGACAGCCATATCGACAGAACATAGTTTCATCAAACAAGCAAACGGACCTATAACCCGTTGGATCGGCAATGACAATTATTATAGATTTAATACGGATCGAGGCAGATACGAAAGGAGTCATGAAGAGACTTTCATGTCGGCCGAAGAACTCGCAAGTGGTCTGAGTCCCATTCATTTTGACTATATCATTTTTGATGCATGTTTCATGTCCTCAATTGAGTTACTGTATGAACTGCGTAATTGTTGTGATTATATAGTGGCATCACCCACCGAGATATTAAGCGACGGTTTCCCTTACAAAGACATCGTAAACAGCATATTCTACAATGGTGGTTCGCTGTATAACATCTGTGAAAGATACATGGATTTTTATTTCAACAACACCGAATCGAAACAATCCGCATCAATCGCCCTGATTGATTGCAAACAGATAGATGCTCTCGCCGAGAAAGTAAAACAAATATATACGGCTGGTGTGAACGAGGTAAATCATGAAACAATACAGCACCTTGAAGGTATAAACAATCATGTTTTCTTCGATATGAATCAATATATCAGAGCACTATGCAATGATGACGCTTTGTATGACGAATACATGGAACAGTTCAACAAAACGGTGTTGTATAAGAATAATACGCAGTCTATTTTCTCGACATATGGCAGAGTTAACATCTTGGCCGACGAATTGGATTTGTGCGGAGTCTCCACTTATATTCAGCGAGACCATCTGCCTATCACAAAACAATACCATCAAGCAACCAAATGGTGGCAATACATCTCTCAATAGATAAGCACACAAAACGAGATTGAAGCACTAAACGGCAACAATCTCGTTTTTGCTTATATACCACAAATATCCTCTCACGTTAGAATAACCCATTTCTGTCAGAATATTCATATATCGACGCATCTGACGTTCATAGGAGGCATTCCCCTCCAATCCGAACTTGTAATCAACAACATGCACACAATCCGATGATATCATAACCCTGTCGGGACGATATATCTTTCCTCCGGGCAACAATATCTCGGCCTCGGTTCGTACCTCATCCCATTTCTCCGAAAACCAATCAGCAACCAAAGGATTCTTAAACGCATCGTCTATATTGTGGTTCAACTCACGACACTCCTCCTCACCGATCAAGCCGCTATGCCGTAGTTCTGCAACGGCAGTTTCAATCTGACTGCGATCGGTTGCCGTTTCAAATACTTTATGCATCAACACTCCGTAATCTCGCATGTGTAATTTGTCGCCATCCGCAGCCTCTCCATAACGTTCTGCGGAGTATTTTATAGCCAATCGTTCTTCGGGGAGGTGGGTATCAAAGCCGATTTTACGAATATTGTCTTCCGTAGAAGACTCCTGTTCCAAAACTCTCTCGCCAAAACTATAACAAACGCCCCTGTCTAATTGCTGTACAGTTCCTTTAACGTCGGCCAATACAATCTCCTCATCTGATGCATTAAACAGTGATCTTAATACTACTCCTATCGTTTGATTTGAACGACTCGTATGAGGCGGCACTATAACATGCAACTCTTTCACTGCTCTGGTTACTGCCACATACAATATATTCAGATTGTCAATATAGGCCAATACACTCTCTTCGTAATAACTCTCCGAAAAATCCGACTCGGCCATTTGTTGTGAGAAATTCATGGGAAAACTTGCAATATCTCCAAATTCTTGTTTCGGCTGCGCCCACAAAATACTCCTATTGCTTGTGGTAAGCGACCAACTACAATAGGGCAGTACAACAACCTTATACTCCAATCCCTTTGCCTTATGAATGGTCGCAATTATCACCGCATCATCACTACGCGGCATATCGATTGATTTCTTCTTACCCTCCTCGTTCCACCACTCGACAAACAACCCTATATCGGCAATCTTACTGCGACAAAAATCTATCACCTTGTCATGCAGCGCTTGCATATAGGCCATCTCTGTTTTTATCGCGGCAAGATTATAACGAACAACAATCTCCTCAAATGCCTCTTGCGGAGATTTCATTGATATATACTTGAAGAATTGAGCATCATCCTCCGAAATGGGAGTTTCGAATTTCTCGCCTCGCCAATGATTATATACAGCCCTATGTATCACATCATCAGGCATCACTGCCAATCCCATGCAGCTGACGATAAATGTACACAGTTTAGAATTACCTATTGTAAGTGCCTCGTGTGTAACTATATTGAAGTTCACTTCTCCTTCATGCCTATTCTTATAATCAAGCAACAACTCGGCAACCTGACGGGCATTCTCATTTGTCCTTACAAGCACTGCAATGTCGCATGGTCTGTATCCTGCCGCTAGCAATTCCAAGATTCTCTCAACAACGGGATCTTCCTGTTCCTCATTATATTCATCATAAACAGAGACGGTAATATACCCCCTTTTATCACTTTGAGGCTCTTGACGACAGTCTGCATAAGCCCTCTCAATCATGTCATAATAAGTCGCATACAGTTCCTGGCCTATATGCCCCTTTCGCAATGCGACATCAAATTTGTCGTTCATCACCGAATTCAATTGTCCTGCAAACGAGGCCATCAGCGCATTATTGAACTTGACAATATCGCCGGCACTGCGATAGTTGTTTTGCAAAAATCGCACCTCCGGCTCATTGAAAGCCTTTTCCGCCTTCTCCGCCAACAGGCTCCAATCACCACCGCGCCAACGATAAATGGATTGTTTTACATCTCCCACCAACAATACGGCATCTTCGGATTGGGACTCGGCATCATACAACAACGGTAAGAAATTGGCCCATTGCAAAGCCGAAGTATCCTGAAACTCATCAATCATATAGTGAGTAAACCGATTACCTGTTTTTTCAAATATAAACGGAGCATCATTATCCGCCACAAGATCAGATATGATATTTGTGATGTCTGACAAAGGCAGAATACGTTCGCGGGCACATAATTCCTCTTTGTTCTTTTGAAGATCCATTATCAGGGCAAAATTGCGATACTGTCCCAACAATAGCTTCAAATTATTCATTGATGTTTGCAAACGGGCATTCTGCTTGATAACAGTCTCCAATATAGTCGTAAGAGTGGGCTCTATTGCACTGATAACGCCACGTTTAGGAGCCTTGGCCGAACACCAGACGCCTTCATTCAATGCTTTCATTGCATAGCTACTGGTATTAACAATATCTCCATCTGCCACCCTTCGTACAAAATTCGCAACCCCTCGACTGCCTTGATAAAAATCCGACTCCGACAATCCATTCTCATCCATAACAGCCAGGAACTCTCTTGCCGATTCCATTAAGCTCCTTCCGACTTGCTCCACTTGGCGGTTAAGGTCATCCATCACTCTCTTTAAGCGTTCCTTAAAATCTTCGGAATTCATATCCTGCAAAGAGTTCTCCTTAAAAATCTCTTTTCCAAGAGCAACAAGACTGTCCTTAATATTCCAACGACGACTGGCCGATATATTCTCACCCACATACTCTAAAACCCAATCTCTCAAACCGGCATCTTCACTCATATCTTCAATGAGTTTGTCGGCCGCATTATCAAGAATAGTATCTGTCTGCAATTCTGTATTGAAATTCAAATCAACACTCAATTCGCGAAGAAAAGAACGGAATATTCTTTGGAAAAATTTATCAATGGTAAGAATACAGAAATTGGAGTAATCATGCAGAATATTGTTTCGTACAACAGCCGCCCGACGTCGTATCTCTGCAGCATCCATCTTGTCATCATTTATCTCCTGCAAAAGACGCCGTTCAAAATCTTCATTCTCTCCGTTGGCAAGCAGATTAATATGTTTCAGAATTCGTTGTTTCATCTCCTCGGTCGCCTTATTGGTGAAAGTAACCGCGAGAATATGGCGATACCTCTCGGGATCCAAGATGACGTTACGTATGTATTCATAAGCCAAATTATATGTCTTTCCCGATCCGGCCGAAGCCCTTACTATTTTTACTCTGCTCATACGATGAAATTTTTAACAAGATAGAAATAATTTTTCACTCATAAAAGGATATGCCACATTGGTTTTATGGCAAAAAATACATATCTTGTCACTAAATTCGGAGGATATGAAAAACAGTTTTTTGCAAAGCGTAACCAAACATCTATACGATAAATACGGTGATTCTATCTCCAATCTGAAAATAGTTTTACCAAACCGTCGTTCTATACTATTCTTCAACGATGCGCTTTCGCAGATAAGTACACGCCCCATCTGGCAACCTCATTTTATCTCCATAGATGAATTGATGGGGAAAATATCCGGATTGACCAGATGTGAAAGAATACGTGCCATAACCGAATTGTTCAAGGTCTATTCCGCATTTCACAAAAACGAGGACTTTGATTCGTTTTATTTCTGGGGCGAGATACTACTCAACGATTTCGATGCCATCGATAAGTATCAAATTGATGCGTTGATGTTGTTCCGCAATCTGACCGACCTCAAAAACCTCGATAGCGACCTTTCATATCTTACCCCCGAACAACAGGATCTGATAAAACGCTTTTGGCAATCGTTTGACATAAAAACAAAAACCTCTAAGGAGCAGGAGAACTTTTTGCGCATCTGGGATACGCTGGCTTCAATCTACACAAAATTCCGAAATAATCTTACCGACAACGGAGTAGGGTACACAGGACTTATTCAGCGCACGGCTGCCGAAAAAATTCTTTCGGAGGAATATACCGAATCTGCAAGAGAACACTATGTCGTTATAGGATTCAATGCTTTGTCGCAATGTGAGAAGGTTTTGTTTGATTATCTGAAAAAGAATCACGATACCGACTTCTATTGGGATTACGACGATTATTATATCAACAAAGAGCAGGAGGCAGGTCTTTTCATTCGTGAAAACATGGTACGATTCCCTCAAAGTGAGGGATTTATAATAGATAGCGAGTTTGCCGACAAAAAAGAGTTCAATGCGATTGCCACTATCTCGGACTCAATGCAATGTAAATATGTTGCCGAATTTTTAAGCAACATTTACAAGAAAGACGGCAAACTGGACAAAAACACCGCCATTATCTTGGCCGATGAGAGTTTGTTGATGCCCGTGCTGTACTCGTTACCCGACTATGTGGACACAGTAAATATCACCATGGGTTTCCCTCTGCGTCAAAGCCTGGCTTATACATTTGTGGAACGTCTGTTTTTGCTGCAAAACCGCATGAAAACAGACAAAGACGGCACTCCGACTTTTTACCATTCCGATGTGGAAGGCATCCTTACCAGTCCCTATATTAAAAGACGTACCGACACAAATAATGAACTCTATGACCAGATAATAAAAGAGGGCAGAATATATGTCAGCAACAAAAGATTTCAAGAGAATACGTTGTTGTCAAAAATATTTTCGCCCATAACCGACTGGAAAGAATTGGCCGAATATGTGATATACATTCTGTCGGAGGTGGCTGTCGTAAAAGAGGTGTTTGTGAATAAAACCGAACGACTGCTGCAACAGGAAATGATAAACCTCATTACGGATAATCTACGAATGCTTGTCGGTTCTCTGAATGATTGTAACATCCCGATAGATACAACCACTTTTAACTCAATAGCACGCAGATTGTTGCAATCTCTGCGAGTCCCATTCAGCGGTGAGCCGTTATCGGGCGTTCAAATAATGGGTATTCTCGAAACCAGGAACCTGGATTTCGACAACGTTTTATTGGTCTCCATGAACGACGACACGTTCCCCGCAGGACGTGCTGGCGACTCTTCTTATGTCCCATACAACCTGCGATTTGCATACGGACTGCCTACACCGGAACATCATGAGGGTGTATATGCATATTACTTCTATCGCCTCGTGCAACGCTGCAAACGAGTAGACATGGTTTATTGTGCCCGCAATGACGAAAGAAGTTCCGGAGAACAAAGCCGCTATATATATCAACTTGAATATGAATCACCCCATTCGGTCAATCGCATAAACATTGCCACCGATGTTAATCTGACAGACACGGAAGACATTGTGGTAGAGAAAACGGATGAGTGCCAAAAACACTTGAATAACTTTTTAAACGGCATAAAGCAATTCTCTCCATCTTCATTTAACGGCTACTTGGAGTGCCCTTTGAAGTTCTATTTTCGCTCAATAATAGGCCTAAAACCCAAAGACGAGATAGCGGAAGATATTGATTTGCCTATGTTTGGAACCATCCTGCATCGTGCAATGGAACTGCTATACACTCCGTTATTGAATCGAAAAAATCCGAATGATGCAATAGCGGCACTAATAAATTCGGACAGCGTAATCAAAGCCATTGATTTTGCCATAAACGAGAATTTCTATCATGGCAAATCTCTCAACGAGAATGAATATGCAGGAAATGTGTTGATGGTCAGAGAGAGTGTAAAGAAATATATCAACGAGTGTATACTTCCTTATGATGCTAAAAATGCAGGTTGTATAATCGGTTTAGAGAAGCCCATCAAGTCGTTGGTTAGGTTCACGGATAATGAAGGGCAGGAGAGAGAGGTAATATTCGCAGGTAAGTCAGACCGAATAGACCTCATGAATGATAATACGATACGAATTATTGATTACAAAACCGGTTCGCCACATCAGGATTTCAAAGAAATAGTTTCGTTGCTTGATTACAGTTCCGACCAATCACAAAAGAACGCAGTCACACAGACATTCCTCTATTCGATGATGGTTGACAAGATGCAGAGAAATGGTGAATTCCCGGGAAAAGATGTTTGCCCCTCGTTATACTACGTCCGTCGTATGAGTAAAGAAGATTTCTCTCCACTGCTTAACGACAAAAGTCAGGCAACACCGGTATTGAGTTACAGCCAGTATAAAGAGGCTCTCGAAGAACAGTTGCAAACAAAACTGACAGAACTATTTGACACAACAGTACCATTTAAACAAACAGAAGATATAAATACATGTGAATATTGTGATTTCAGCACTATATGTAATCGCAAATAACAAATAATCAGATATGCAGGAACAAATAATCAACACCCCGATTCTTAACGATCACAATAAACAGGAGTATCCTCCTATGCACACAACCGAACATATTCTGAATCAGACAATGGTCAGGATGTTCGGGTGTCCTCGTTCGCGCAATGCACATATCGAACGCAAGAAATCAAAATGTGACTACATGTTGCAACAGGCCCCAACTCAGGAAGAGATCACCGAATTGGAAAGAAAAGTAAACGAAATAATAGATTCGCATCTTCCCGTAACCATTGAGTTTCTCACAAAAGAGCAAGCCGCCGAAATAGTGGATCTAAGTAAGTTGCCAGCCGATGCCTCCGAGACACTCCGCATCGTCAGAGTGGGGGATTATGATGCTTGTGCATGCATTGGTGCCCACGTGGAAAATACGGAACAAATAGGCGGTCATTTCAAAATTATCAGCCACGACTTTGAGGAGGGTAGATGGAGAATTAGATTTAAACTTGTAACCGAATAATAAACAAATGATTACTGTCAAGAAAGCAGACTTATCACACCTTGATGTTTTGTGTGAATTCCAACAGGCAATGGCCTTGGAGAGTGAAGGCATGGCACTTGATAATGCAACATTGCGAGCCGGCATAAATGCACTTCTCACCGATCGGAACAAAGGACAATATTACATAGCCGAACAAGAGGGTAGAGTCGTGGGATGCCTTATGATAACCTTGGAATGGAGTGATTGGAGAAACGGATGGGTATGGTGGATACAATCTGTGTTTGTTGCCCAAGACATGCGTCGCAAGGGCGTATACACAGCCATGTATGAACACATAAAGAAACTTTGTATGGAACAGGGAGTCAAAGGAATAAGACTTTATGCCGACCGAAACAACACACCGGCACACAAGACTTATGAGAAGGCCGGCATGTCTTCCGAACATTACATCACATTCGAACAAATGCTTTTTTAATCATAAAAAACGACTAACCGTTTAGCAACAAAAACAGTTGGACCAATTAAAGGCCTCGCATCATTTGCGAGGCCTTTCTTATTCTACGATAAACCAAGAAGATACTCTATCACCCTCTTCTTGGGTTCAAACGGCGCTAAATCCGACAGGTTCATACGTTCCACCGCCAACGCAACCAGTTCATGTTCCGAGTCCAAAACTGCGCCTTCTTTTGCCGCGAAATAACGTCCCGCATCCACCAACATACATTTAGGTACAAGTCCTATTATCTCCGTACCGGTAACACGACAACCTTGTTTCTCGGCCTTACGGCAAACCTCCTCATATGCAACATGAAGAGCCGTTTGAGTTATATCGGTTATATTCATTGAAACCTGCGCAATACCATACTCCTCTATGTACCAACCTATTGCCTTCACCGCCCGCAACGTTCCCGGTACCATAACAGCACGTCCATCGACATCTCGGACAATTTTGCCCTTATACGGATCACCCAAACGCTTTGCATGACCTCGTGCACGCACATCACAAGCTATTGCATTCGCCTTATCCACATCCTTCGTATCCAGATTGAAATTAACCGCTATAAGAAAATTTCTGGCACCGACCACCGAAGCTCCGCTACGTGCCGCCTGTTCGGTCATCACACCTCCTCCGAAATCGGGCATCAGTTTCTCTGACACAATTTTTTCCGGCAGTGCCTCGTATTCTCCTTTACGACAGTCTTCCAGATTGTGATGTTCAGCCTTAAATGCCGCAGCCTCATAACAATAAACCGGAATGGACAACTCTTCATATATGCGTTTTGACAATTCGCGAGCCATCTCTGCACACTCCTCCAACGTAACCCCTGCAACCGGCACTATCGGCAGCACGTCCGTTGCACCTATGCGTGGATGTTCTCCATGATGAACACGCATGTCTATCAGCTCCGATGCTGTTTTCACAGCCCTAAATGCCGCTTCGCATACTCCCTCGGGCACACCTGCAAAGGTTATCACCGTACGATGGGCTGCCGCCCCCATATCCACATGCAAGACCTTGACACCATCCACTTCTGCTATTGCCCCCGCAATGGCATCTATAATACCTTTATCGCGACCTTCGCTGAAATTAGGCACACATTCAACTATCCGCTCCATCTCTTTTCATTCAATTTACATTCCGTATAAAAATCGGCGACTCGTTTCTTACGGTCGCCGATCTCTATTTACTCCATGACTTTCAGGTTTATATTCTCAACCGGCAACAATTTGCCCGTATTCTCCAACGTGGGCCAACCGTCTTCATCCTGATACACGGTTCTAATACCCAACAACGAAGCCCCCTCTGCCACTCTGGTATAAGCATGATAAACGATTTTCAACTCTCCATTTTCAAGAATAAAACCATTATGACCACGGCCGGGCTGTTCATAATCGCCTTTAAGGAACATTGTGCTTTCACCATCCAACAAACGACCTCCCGTCTTACTGAGGTAGGGACCTTCAATATTCTCGCTATATCCCACCACAACATGATAGGTACTTTCATTACCCGCACAACATCTGCCCTCCGATGCGAACAGATAGTAATATCCCTCAGACTTAACGATAAACACTCCTTCTCCCAAGCGATTGGTAATCACATGTATTTCAGGATTGTTCTCATTCATCATCTTACCTGTGGTCGGATCCAATTCCACCGCACGCAAGCCTTTCTGATATGAGCCATAGAACAACCACATACGATTGTCGGTATCGATAATCACATTGGGATCGATAACGTTTACTCTCTCCACATGGTTTTTATGACTCACGACAACGCCACAATCGACCCATTTATAATCAGGCGATGAAGGATCCAACGTGGTATTGGTTGCCAAACCGATACTCGAATCGAAATTCATCCATGCCGAAACAGAGTAATACAGATAGTATTTACCATTATGGAAGAAGATGTCGGGAGCCCACAAATGTCCATCCTGTTCGGGAATAAAACTCTTGTGCCACTTCGGAAGAGTCTCCTTGCTGAATACACTTCCTCCCGACTCCCAATTAACCATATCCTTCGAGGTCTGAATAGAAACACCATGCCCCGTCGTAAACATATAATATGTATCACCCTGCTTAATCATAACGGGATCATGCACTCTGCTCGCATAAGTATATTCGGGCAGCTGTAACGTTTTTAGGTCAATGTTTGCATTCTGTGCCATAGACACAATGCTCACACTCGTTAAAGCAATCAGTATAGATAGTAGTTTTTTCATGGTTTCCGGTTATTTTTTCTCGGGCCTCACAAGATTCTCTCGCATCTCGGTGTCGGCCTGAATATTTTTAAGTTTGTAATAGTCCATCACGCCAAGATTTCCGTTTCTGAAAGCCTCTGCCATTGCCAAAGGCACATCAGCCTCAGCCATAACAACCTGTGCTCTTGCTTCTTGAATCTTAGCCTTATTCTCCTGCTCCAAAGCAACGGCCATTGCTCTACGTTCCTCGGCCTTTGCCTGAGCAATATTCTTATCGGCATTAGCCTGATCCATCTGCAATACAGCACCGATGTTCTTACCGACATCAATATCGGCAATGTCAATTGAAAGAATCTCAAATGCAGTTCCTGCGTCAAGACCTTTACCCAATACGACTTTTGAAATCTGATCGGGATTCTCCAATACCTCTTTATGGCTCTCTGCCGAACCGATAGACGATACAATACCCTCGCCAACACGTGCCAATACGGTTTCTTCACCGGCACCACCGACCAACTGTTTGATATTAGCCCTAACGGTCACACGCGCTTTGGCAATCAACTGAATACCATTTTTTGCCACTGCCGACACCGGGGGAGTGTTTATCACTTTGGGATTTACCGACATCTGAACCGCCTCGAAAACATCTCGACCAGCCAAGTCGATCGCCGATGCCATTTTGAAGTCCAACACGATACCTGCCTTCTCGGCCGACACCAACGCATGCACCACATTAGTCACATTTCCGCGTGCCAGATAGTGCGCCTCCAACTCATTTGCATTAAGTTTCAGACCCGCTTTTGTACCTTCAATCATTGCCGATACAATCACTGAGGGCGGCACCTTACGCCAACGCATCAATATCAACTGAATAAGCGATATACGCACATTAGATATGATAGCCATGAACCACAGGCCCACAGGCACAAAATAGAATATCAACCATAAAAGAATGATTGACACAAAGGCAACCAATGCCAATAATCCGATGTTCTCCGTAATCATTTTCTTTTATTTTTAGATTTATAAATTTTCTTTTCTACTAATCTTTATGATTTCGATTCGGGCAAACGCACAATCACATTGAAATTTTCAAATCCGATCACATCAACCTCCGTCTTGGGATCGATATAAGCATCCAACGATTTGGCCTCATAAATCTGGCCTTTAATCTCCACCTTGCCCATCGGGGCCAAACGAGTAAGACATACGGCTTTATCTCCGATCACAACGCCCAACTCTTCGGGACTCTGCTGCGACTTGCTATCTATATTATCTTTCAATGTAAGCCGATGCCAGGCCTTTGTTTTGACACAAAAAATCAACGTAATCACAACCGATACCAATGACACCAGTACACATATCACCAGACCGCCGATTCCGTTCAACAAATATGATTTATATACCGCAAATCCATATGATATTACTGCACCTATGGCAGCGAGGCTAATTCCCGGCAGAAGAATCATCTCCACCAATGTCAGGAACATACCCAAAACAATCAAAAAAATTATCAGTCCCATATCTTTCTTTTTTTATATTTCAGTTACAACAATCGTTATCACCTCCGAGTGCTCTTTCAACTTTGCCGCCAATCCGTCTGCCTCACTCTTATCATCAAATGAACCTACGAAAAATATATAATTACCGGCATCCATCACGCGTGACAACTCCTTGCCCGGAGCAGAAGCAGATATTACCGTTCTCAAATCCTGACTCAATGCATTTCCGGCATTACTGATTTCAACTCTATATCGTTTGACAGTTGACACTTTTGCTCCTGAACTTGATTTTGTAGACGTTGTCCTCGCAACATTCTCCTCTTGTTGGGCTCGTTCACTCCACGCCGTCACTATCGGATTTCTGAATCCTTTGCTCTTCAAATACAACGCTGCCGAATCAGCCACCTGACGGGTAGGGTAGTAACCGGCATAATAACAATACCTTTTATTCTCGTCCCTGTTATAAAACAAGTGGTTCGTATTTCTGAATATCGAAGGATTTTGAGCAACCGAATATCTGCCCAGCAACAGGCTATAAACCGGCTCATCTGTCATCTCCACCTGAGGAATGGGATTTTTTGAATTATAAGGAGCCGTTTTCTCCACCGTGGCAGCTATATATTCAACACTAATTGCACGTTGCGGTCCCTGCGAAGAATAAACCACATAGTCGTCATCTTTCAATTGGGAAACAACTTTGCGCAACGAGTCTGCCGCACCACGATTATTCATTGCCTGCGCCAACATTATCTCATAATTCAACATAAATCGTTTCATATGCGGATAAGTGACAAAATCCTGCACGGCATCCGTATCAATATTCCCCATGCCTATACGCATCTGACCAAGCATCTCCTCCACATCTGTCAACATATCGGTCATGCCGTTTTTGTCAAGCAGATAGTTGTAACTATAACTTTTTACGTTATATATGCGATTGTTCCACAAATCCGTAAACTTGTCTGCTATCACGCCATTCAGCGAGTCACAACGCATTCGTTCCAGATACAGACTATCGGCTTCTGCTACCGTTTTTACCGTATAATACAACGAATCCAACAATGCAATCCTATCATTATTGGCCATATACTCATCCATATACTCCTTCACCTGCGACTCGGCCTGTTGAGCCTGTCTTAAAGCGGCATAATCACCCGACGGAAGGTTCTCCATAAATACCGGATTGTAAATCAGATTCACCTTATTGTTTCCCGTTCCACCAAAGCCATTGTTTTCTTCCTTCACCAGCGATACTTGCACAACGGTATCCGGATTCTTCAACAGCCACTCCTGCTCCTTAACACCAATTTCATCCCTGACATCCACCAACGAACTTTGAATCGTAAACAACTCCATTTCAAGCGCAACCAGACTGTTGGCATCTGCCATTCCGGCCACAACACTTTTTCGCAGTTCGTCAAGTTGTTTGTTCAGTTCCGACTCTCTTTGCACCAAGCGTTCCTCCTCGGCACACAACTGCACATAGGCAGCATCCGATTTCAATCCCTCTATAATTGTCCTCGTTTGGCCGTTCGCCACAAATGACGACAACACAAGACCGACAGACAACAAAATATATTTAATCTTACTCTTCATCTCTTAAACCCACCATTTAATCAAGAACAATTGTATCAATCCGAATATCTCCAAACGTCCCAACAACATAAGCAACGTGGACGTATACTTCACCATCACCGGCAGATTAGCACAATTTTCCATTGAACCGACATCTCCAAATCCGATACCCACATTACCCACACTACTGATTGCGAACGACACGGAAGACAACAAATCCATACCGCAAGCCGCATTTATCAAGGCTCCTACAAATATAAGAATTAAATACAATATTATAAATATTTGTGTAGCTTGCAGAACGGAATAATCCTGAACAACACCATTTACCTTTATACGAAAGACAGCGCTGGGGTGTTGTTGTTGTTGCAAACGAGTTTTTATGATCTTACCGACCAGAATCATTCTATCACACTTCAATCCTCCCGATGTCGAGCCCGAGCAGGCACACTGTATCGAAAGCATTATTGCTATCAACATCGAAAACGGCATCCACAAATTTGTATCGGTAGTAGCAACTCCCGTTGTCGTTGCGTAACTTATCAATTGAAATGAACTGTATCGCAACGATTCACCAAAAGTTTCATAAACCCCATTCCGATAAAGATTCAGTGTCACCAGCAAAATGGACACTGCCATACATGTAAAATAGTAGCGACAAACCTCCGAGCGGAATATATTGTTCGATTTCCCTGCCAATGTCGCGAATATCAAGCCGAAATGAAGACCCGATATCAACATAAAGAATCCTGCCACCACCTCAATCCAGACATTATCAAAAGCTCCGATACTCATGTTCTTCGTACTGAAACCTCCTGTCGAACTAATCGAGAAGGCATGATTTACAGCATCAAACCAGCCCATACCTGCCAATTTCAGCAGAAGAGTAGTAAGCAATGTCAGACCAAGATAAACCGACAGACAAATATGAACAATCTTTTTGGTGCTATACTGATAGTTGTCTTTGGCTATTGACGACAACTCCACATTGGTAATATTCAACTTTGATTTTCCCATCACAGGCAGAACCACCAACGCAAACATCACTACACCGACACCACCCAACCAATGAGTCGTTGAACGCCAAAACAACAAACTCCTCGGCATAGCCTCCACATTATTCAATATCGTAGCGCCCGTTGTCGTAAATCCAGACACACTCTCAAACCATGCATTAGTGAAGTCAAACTCTCCACCCCACAAAAGATATGGAAACATTCCGACTACACATGAAATCAACCATGCACCAATCACAATTCCGAAACTCTCTTTCGAATTGATTCCGTCCGTCTTTTCAACAAACAACAACGGGAATGCGCCAAGTATGGCTGTAAGCAGAAATGACAACAACAGTGGAGCATAACCACCATCCATACCGTTAAAAATAGAGATGGCTACTGCTATAAGCATGAATATCGCCTCCAACAGCAACATCATACCCATATATCTCAATATGACATTAAGTCTCATACCCCTAATACTTACATTTCGTCTTTACCAAATCAGCCTTTCTTGGTATTAACTCTTTCTATCAGCTGTTGTATGTTATCTCTCAAATTACTTATCTCGCCACTACCTTCAATCTTAACATTGAATTTCGTTCCGAAATCGAGATGACTTCTTACCTCTTTGTTTATCTTCAATACCGGACGAAGGAAATACAAGTCGAGGAAATAGTAGAACATCAACACTATAAGGAATGCCACCAGCAACGTCAAAATACTCGGCGTGATGGTTCTATACACATTCTCCTCCAACAATACGGTCCTTACTGCGATGGAATTTTGCGGAGCTGTCATATAATCCTTGATTGCGGTATCCAAATCATAATATGCCTTCATATACATATTAAGGAACCATTGAGGGTCATTGTTTTCGTTCACCGAAGCAATGTGTTCCTCAATAACCTTACGAAATGCATCATTGGCCGAATATATCGCATCCAACTCCACTCGGTTGCCGACAGTTTCGGTCGCCTCCAAAAGCACACTATTAAAATCCTCGACACCTTTCAGATATTGCTGACTGCTACCATCCATATCTCCGCCCGAGAACATCATTCTCAATATAGCACTGTTCTGCTCCTGCAAAGCATTAAGCATCAACTTTGCATATTCGGTACTGCGTGTACTTGTTTCCACTATATTATGAACCGTTCCGCGCAATCTGCCCAATTCAGACATAGCAATGGCTCCGGCAAAAAACAAGACCATTGCCAGACTTATAAAACCAATAAATATTCGCTTACGTATTCCCATAATCACACGAAAAAGGATATTTCTTACAAAGATACGATTTAATCTGCAATCTCGGCCAGCATTTCGCAATTATTAGCATCCAATTCCAAGAGTTTAACACGACAGATTTCATTTATTAGAGCCGCATTATACTTTGTTCTGACCTTTATGTAGTTGCCTGTATATCCGTACATATACCCATTGCGCGCTCTGCCTTCGAACAAAACATCAGCCTCTGCACCCACAAAGCGACGATAAAAGCCCAAATGTAACTCTTTACACAAAGCATCCAACTTTGCGGCTCGTTCCGTTTTTACCGAGTCCTTCACTTTGTTCGGGAAAGTTACAGCCGGAGTGCCGGCACGTTCCGAGAAGGGGAAGATATGCAGATATGCAGGCTCCATACGTTTCAAAAATTCGTAGGTATCATTGAAATCATCGTCCGTCTCGCCCGGGAAGCCAACAATCACATCTATTCCGATGAACACATCAGGCATCAACGCTTTAAGTCTCTCTATGCGGTCGGCAAAACGTGCAGTGGTATAACGTCTGCGCATCAAACCCAATATCTTATCCGAGCCACTCTGAATGGGGATATGGAAATGGGGTTGAAACTTTTCCGACTTGGAGCAGAATTCGATCACCTCATCGGTAAGCAGATTAGGCTCAATAGACGAAATTCTATATCGATCAATACCGCCTACTTTATCCAACTCGCCGATAAGATCGGCAAAACTCTCTCCTGTTGTTTTGCCGAAATCACCGATATTTACACCCGTCAGCACAATCTCACGTTGTCCGCCTTCTGCAATTTTTTCTGCCAGCGGAACAAGCTCCGCAATGGGGATATTTCGGCTTGCTCCACGTGCATAATGAATCGTACAATATGCACATTTATAATCACATCCATCCTGTACCTTAAGGAAAGATCGAGTTCGGTCTCCGGATGAATAAGCCGGGAAATAACGAGTCAGATTCTCGGTCGCACAAGAGGTAAAGGCGCCTTTTCTTACGCCATCCAATGCGACAACCTTATCAAACAATTCACTCTTATCATTATTAGACAACACCAGATCCACTCCCTCTATGGCAGCTATTTCGGCAGGTTTCAACTGTGCATAACATCCCGTAACCACTATCAGCGCCCTGGGATTCTCACGATGAATACGACGCACGATATTACGACACTTCTTGTCGGCATGTTCAGTAACGGAGCAACTGTTAATCACACAAATATCAACATCTTTCCATCCCTCCGTAACCTCATATCCTTCCTCACGAAAACGACGCGCAAGAGTCGAACTCTCCGAAAAATTGAGCTTACATCCCAATGTATAAAAACCGACTTTACCGAATGTTTGCATATACCCGTTGTTTTGAGTACGAAAATAGGTAAAATTCCGCAAAGTTTAACTATTTTTGCGTGCGTTTAATGAAAATAGCAGATGAATTTTCTGAATAACATACTCGAATACGAATTCATTCGCAATGCCGTTTGGGCCGCAATTCTGACAGGCATAGTGTGTGGCATCATAGGTACCTACATCGTGTCGAAACGTTCTGTTTTTCTCAGTGGCGGAATCACGCATGCCTCATTCGGCGGTATCGGGCTGGCTTACTACTTTGGCATAAATCCACTTATCGGTGCAACGCTGTTTGCCATTTTGTCTGCATTAGGAATCGAATTTGCCAGCAACAAAGGTAAAATAAGAGAAGACTCCGCCATCGGAATAATATGGAGTCTGGGTATGGCCATCGGCATCATATTTATTTACATGACACCCGGATATGCTCCGAGCATGATGAACTATCTATTCGGCAACATACTCACAGTAACCGACACGAACATAACATTTCTGGCCATATTTGCCATTGCTCTCATTCTTATATTTATATTCATGGGACGCCCGATAATGTATGTTGCATTCGATCGCGAGTTTTCAAAAAGCAGGGGAGTACCCGTAGAAAGAATCTCCTATTTCATGGCGACATTGACCGCTCTGGCCATCGTGTTGTGCATTCGTGCCGTCGGCATAGTGCTGTTAATATCGCTACTTACGGTACCGACCGTGATTGTCAATACGCGCATAAAATCCTTTGACAAGATAATGATTTGGGCCTCGGCGGTAGCCATCACAGGTAATTTGGCCGGCCTATATTTCAGCTGGCTGTTGAATATTCCTGCCGGAGCCGCCACAATATTTCTTCTTGCAATTTTTCTTATTGCCGTAAAACTGTTACCTTTGTATCGCAACATAAAAGGTGTTGGAAACCCGAGAAAGAACCGTGAAAAAGATTCATAAACTCATATTGAAGGCCTACGTGGGGCCAATGGTAATGACCTTCTTCATCGTCATGTTTGTCTTGATGATGAACTTTTTGTGGCGTTACATTGATGAATTGGTAGGTAAAGGTCTTGACTTCGGAGTAATCATGGAGTTGATATTCTACGGTTCGTCATTCATGTTGCCCATGGGTATTCCTCTCGCCACATTGTTGGCAGGAATCATGGCCATGGGTAATTTGGGCGAGAACTACGAGTTGCTGGCCATGAAATCGGCCGGCATGTCGTTGATGAAAATCCTTCAACCGCTTATCGTGGTTGTATTCTTCGTGTCGATAGGCAGTTTCTTTGCCGCCAACAATCTGGTTCCTTATGCAAACCGTAAGATGCAGTCGATTCTTTACGACATACGCCAACAAAAACAGGTCTTGGAGTTCAAAGACGGTATCTTCTTCAACGGCCTTGAAAATATGAGTATTCGTGTCGATCATCAAGATCCTGAAACCGGAGAGTTGTTCGATGTTTTGATTTACGACATGGGAAATGGTAACGGCAACATGCAAACCACCACCGCCGAAAGAGGTTTTATCCGTCTGTCCGACGATAAGAATTTCTTGTTGGTAACTCTCTATAATGGTGAAACTTACGAAACCACACGCAACTATCAGTGGGCAACCAAGAACGATTTGCGACACCATACCTTCAAGCGTCAGGATGGCGCCATACCTATGGATGGCTACAATTTTGAGCACACCGATACAAACGTTTTCAGCAACAGCCAAACCAAAACCATTGTTGAACTGGAAAAAGATATAGATTCGCTTAATCTGCGTGTAAACAGTGATGCGTTGCGTTCTTACGACCGCTTTTTGCGCCAATACCTATTGAAGCAGGACAAGAACATCCTCGGCATAATGGATTCGACCGAAATGGATTTGTCTTACAAGAAACCCGTAAATATTGCCGACTCCATCAAGCTGTTGAGCCTCGACGAAAAGCACAGCCTGTATCTTGAAGCCGAACAAAACGCCAATGAATCGTTGTCGGCACTGACATTCAATGAGGATACCGCAAAAGAGGGACTGAATCAACTATATCGTTCGCAAGTAGAGTGGCACAGAAAGATGTCGTTACCCATCTCGGTTATGATTTTCTTCCTTATTGGCGCACCACTTGGAGCCATCATCCGCAAAGGAGGTATGGGTATGCCCATTGTTATTTCTGTATTGTTCTTCGTATTCTACTACATCGTCAGCATGATGGGAGAAAAGATGGCAAAAGAGGGAACCTGGAATGCCTTCTCGGGAATGTGGATTTCGTCATTCATACTATTCCCGATAGCGGTGTACCTGACTTATAAGGCAACAAACGATTCAAGTCTTCTTGACACGGATTGGTACATTGGTAAATATCAAAAAATCAGGGATTATATCAAATCTAAGCTAAATAAAAAGTTGAAGTAAATGAAGGGTAGGGATTTAAAGATTATTTTCATGGGTACGCCCGAATTTGCAGAGGCATCATTAAGAGAACTCTGCGAAAACGGATACAACGTGGTTGCCGTCGTAACTATGCCCGACAAACCGGCCGGTCGCGGTTTGAAACTGCAACAAAGTGCGGTAAAAAAATATGCCGTCGAGAAGAACATCCCTGTACTGCAACCCGAAAAGCTTAAAAATCCTGATTTTATTGCAGAATTGCAGTCATATAATGCTGATTTATTCATAGTTGTAGCATTCAGAATGTTGCCCGAAATAGTCTGGGCGATGCCTCGCTTGGGGACATTCAATCTGCATGCATCACTGCTGCCACAATACCGTGGAGCCGCCCCCATCAACAGAGCCATCATGAATGGTGATACAGTCACCGGTGTGACCACCTTCTTCCTCAATCACAAAATTGATGAAGGAGCCATTATCGGCAGGGAAGAGGTGGAAATTACGGCGGAAGATAATGCCGGAACGCTACATGACAAACTCATGGAGGTTGGCAAAGGCCTTGTTTTAGCGACCGTTGAGAAAATAGCCAATGGTGATTTCGAGCCTATCCCACAAGACGAAATACCTGTCGAAGAGTTGCGCAATGCCCCAAAAATCTTCAAGGACGAGTGTAAGGTCGATTTTAATAAGAACGGCATTGAAATCATCAATTTCATCCGCGGACTTTCTCCTTATCCCGCAGCCTGGTCTGATTTAGGCGAAAACACCTTTAAGATTTTTGAGGCCGTATACGAACCTGCCGACCAACAAGGGGAGTGCGGCAAGATATACTCAGACAACAAGAACTATCTGAAAATCAGTTGCAAAGATGGCTATATCAATATTACCGACCTGCAACTGTCAAGTCGCAAACGCATGAAAGTACAAGACCTTTTGCGAGGTTTTAAATTACCATAATTCAAACAATAAAAAAGTGCGGTCACAACAACCGCACTTTTTTTTATTTTCTTTCTCGAAAGGGTTACTCTCTGGCAAGAAAATTCTTAATATTTGTCACTATTCCCTGTATCAACACATCTATTGAAGCCTTTGCCGCCCATGCGGTGTGAGGAGAAAGCAACAACTTATACGAATCCTTAACCTTTAACAAAGGGTTGTCTGCCGACATGGGCTCTGCCGTGAACACATCAAACACTGCTCCTGCCAATTTGTCATCGTTCAGTGCATCACACAATGCCTGCTCGTTAACCACACCACCTCGTGCCACATTTATCAATACGGCCGTCGGTTTCATATATTCAAACTCCTCTGCATCAATAAGATTTGTCGTTTTTTCATTCAGCGGACAATGTACCGAAATCACATCACTCCAAGCCAACAGGTCTTTCAATTCCATTTTCGGGTAATCCTCTTCTCGATCCACTCCCGAGGTTGAACTATAAGCCACATTACAGCCGAATGCAGTTGCAATACGAGCCACATTACGACCAATATTTCCAAGCCCCACAACGCCCCAATTCAGTCCATGCAACTGGTTTGTAGGACGATCGAAACTCACCCAGCGGCCACTGCGGGTATATTCGCCACTCTTTATAAACTGATCGAAAAAGACCACATTGCGCAACATGGCTATCGCACCTCCGATAGTGGTCTCCGTAACCGCATGAGTAGAATAACCTACAACATTATTAACCACCACACCATATTCAGCAGCCGCATTAAGATCAATGATATTCATACCCGTAGCCGCAATACAGATCTGCTTCAAGCGAGGCAGTTGCTTGAACTGTTCCTCCCCGAAACGTACTTTGTTGGTAATGATGATGTCGGCATCTTTACTGCGTTCAATCACCTGCTCAGGAGTGGTAAAATAATAAGACGTGTAGTTACCCAACTCCTTTATGGGAGTCAGATCGTTGGTTCCCAAAGAGAACTCATCCAAGAAAACAATATTAGGTTTCATTTTTTTATAAACGGTTTTATTTCATTCAATTTAAATATTTTCAGCACTATAAGCGCGCCCCTTGCCTTGATATAATGTGATTTAAAATTCTCCGAGCAAATCGCGTATCACAACCGAAGCACAATAACATCCGAACACCGCCGGAATGTAAGAGATTGTTCCTACATTTGATTTTTTATTCTGCTCCTCGCACAGAATCATTGCCCCCTCACGTATAGGCTCGGGCGAAAAAACGGCATAAAACCCACTCTTGATCCCCATCTTATGCAGACGCTTTCGCAACATATGGGCAAGAGGGCAGTGATGCGTCTTTGAAATATCCTTTATTTCAATTAGTTCGGGCGCTGTTTTTGCTCCCGACCCCATAGAACTTACCAGCCTCATTCCTCGTTCCAAAGCGCCTTTTATAAGATTGGCTTTCGGCGATAACGTATCAATACAATCAACCACATAATCAAACGGAGCCGAATCAAGCAACTCCCACGTCAAGTCATCACGAATGTATTGATTCACACAGCGAATCTCTACGTCGGGATTTATATCTTTGAATCGGGACTCAAAAACCTCATTCTTAATCTTTCCGACAGTGGAATGTAAGGCGCCGAGTTGCCTGTTGATATTGGTGAGAGAAAACTCGTCGGCATCAGCTATTGTCAATCGACCAACACCGGCACGACACAACATCTCGGCCACATATCCTCCGACACCGCCCATTCCTACAATCAGCACATGTGACTGTCTTAAAATCTCACTTTTCTCTTCGCCCAACAACAGGTGGGTTCTCTCTTGCCATTGCTGCATTTTTCCTAATCGTTTTTGTATCGTGCAAAAAAATCCAACCATTACACAATACAAAAATACTAAAAAAAGAATCAGTGCATAAAAATCGCCTTGCATTGTGAAAAAAATAACATCATTTTAACATCTTATTAAATATAAAGTGTATCTTTGCGGAATTGAATATTTATTTATTTTAAATAACTTCACAAAACATTTTTAACAACTATGTCGAATGTCATTAAATTGAAAAAAGGTCTCGACATCAGAATCGCCGGCGAGGCGGAAAAAAGAGTAGTGAGCATCGAAAAGCCCACAACATACTCTATTTCTCCGTTGGAATTTGGCAACTTGGTTCCCAAATTGCTCGTTAAGGTTGATGATGTTGTGGAAGCCGGTTCGCCGTTGTTCTTCGACAAATATGCACCTGAGGTGATGTTCACTTCACCTGTCAGCGGTCGCGTATCTGCCATCAACAGAGGCGAAAAGCGCAAAATCCTTTCAATCGAAGTTGAAGCCGACCAGACACAGGTTTACAAAGAATTCTCAGTAGACCTCACAGCAATGAGTCGTCAGGAGATTGTCAACACACTGCTTAACAGCGGTTTGTGGCCCTCAATCATCCAGCGTCCTTATGGTATCATTGCCAAATCGACCGATACTCCGAAATCTATTTTTATCTCCGGATTCGATTCAGCACCTTTGGCAGCTAATATGAATTTCGTTCTTAAAGACGAAGTTGCCAACATCCAGAAGGGTATCGAGGTTCTCGGCAAACTTACCGATGGCAAAGTTCATCTGGGACTTAAAGCTGGCGAGGAGACATTATTGTCAGGTATTTCGGGAGTAGAGAAGCACGTTTTCAACGGTCCGCATCCGGCAGGTAATGTTGGTATTCAGATTCACCATATCGATCCCATCAACAAGGGTGAGGTTGTTTGGACCGCCGACATCCAGAATGTAGCCATCATCGGTCGCCTGTTCAATAGCGGCCATGTTGATATGCACAAAACCATTGCAGTTGCAGGAACCAAGGTAAATGCACCTTGCTATGTAAATGTGTTGGTTGGAAGCAAGTTCTCTGCAATTTTGGGTACCGAAGAACAGAATGCTCAGGGACTCGGCAAACTCAATAAAGGAGAAGAGGCCAGCCGCATAATCAATGGCAACGTTCTTACCGGAACAATAGCAAATCTGGAAAGCAGCGTTGGCCTTTACACCAAACAGATATCTGTCATCCCCGAAGGAGATAAATATGAAATGTTTGGTTGGATTATGCCTCGCTTTAATAAATTCTCGGTTTCTCACTCATATTTCTCATGGATACTCAACAAATTGTGTCCCAAAAAGAGATACGATATCGACACCAATCTGAACGGTGGAAAACGCGCAATGATTGTCACCGGTCTTTATGAAGACTATCTGCCCATGGATATTTATCCGATGTATCTTATCAAAGCTGCCCTGGCAGAAGATATTGAGAAGATGGAAAATCTGGGTATCTATGAGGTACTGCCCGAGGATATGGCTCTTTGCGAGTTTGTAGATCCTTCAAAGACCGATATTCAGGCCATTATTCAGAACGGTATTAACTTAATGATAAAAGAATTGAACTAAGATGAACGTTATTAGAAAAATATTGAACGATTTGAAACCGACCTTCTCGGAAGGAGGAAAGTTTCCTTGGCTTCATTCGACCTTCGATGCATTTGAGACGTTCTTCTTCGTTCCGAATACCGTAACGAAGAAAGGTACTCACATCAAGGATTGTAATGATATCAAACGAGTGATGATCATCATGGTTATCGCTTTGTTGCCCGCATTGTTGTTCGGTATGTGGAATATCGGCTATCAGCGTGTGGGAGGTGCAGATTATTCGATCTGGGCAAACTGGTGGCATGGTTTCTTGCAGACTCTGCCCGTAATCCTTACCAGCTACATCGTTGGTTTGGGTATCGAGTTTGCATCGGCACAGATCAAACACGAAGAAGTGAACGAAGGTTTCCTTGTCAGCGGTCTGCTCATTCCGATGATTGTTCCCGTAGGAACTCCCATCTGGATGGTTGCATTGGCTACTGCATTTGCAGTTATATTCTGTAAAGAGGTGTTCGGAGGTTCGGGTATGAACATTTTCAACCCCGCACTTACCGCACGTATGTTTATCTTCTTCTCTTACACCGCATCAATCTCGGGAGAGGCAGTATGGTACAGCGACCATAAACTCAATGCCCACACCGGAGCAACGCCTCTGACTCAGTTGAGTGACACCGGTATGACCGATGTGTCTATGTTGGATGCATTTATCGGAAACATCCCCGGCTGTATTGGCGAAACATCCACATTGTGCATTCTGCTTGGTGCAATCATTCTGTTGTGGACAGGTGTTGCAAGTTGGAGAATCATGGCCAGCGTATTTGCAGGAGGTTTGTTCATGGGCTTGTTGTTCAATGTATTTGCTCCCGCAAATCCCGAGACGGCAACTCAGATTTACATGACTCTTCCCGCATGGCAGCATTTGTTGTTGGGTGGTTTTGCATTCGGTGCCGTATTCATGGCAACCGATCCCGTTACCGCAGCACAGACAAACACCGGAAAATGGATTGTAGGTTTCCTGATTGGTTTGTTGGCAGTGTTGATCCGTGTAGTCAACCCGGGTTATCCCGAAGGAATGATGTTGGCGATATTCTTCATGAACGGTTGTGCACCGCTTGTTGACCACTTTGTTGTGGAGGCTAACATCAAACGTAGAAAAAAACGTCTTGTAACAGTAAAATAAGGAGGAGAAAAGAATGAAAAAGTATAAATGTTCGGTTTGCGGATATATACATGAAGGAGATACTCCTCCCGCAAAATGTCCTGTATGCGGCGTTCCCGCAGAAAAATTCGAATTGATTGAAGATTCTTCTACCCAGAAAAAGAGTAAAGGTTTCTTGGGCGGCAAAGATTCAAGCGCCTACATCATCTTCTATTCGGTTGTAATGGTGGTATTGGTAGCAGTGGTTTTGGCAGTGACATCACTCTCATTGCAGGATAAACAGAATGCCAATATCATGAACGAAAAGAAAGATGCCATTACTGCATCAATGGGTGAGGCAATAGGTACTTACGATCAGCTAATCAATGCATTTGCTGTTGACAACAGCGGTAAGGTGATTGAAAGCATTTCAGCTGACGATGCTTTGAATATGCTCTTTGATCTTCCCGCAGCATTCGCAGACGGGACCTATCCCGTATTTGAAAATAAAGAGAATGGCGAGGTTGTTATTCCTCTTACCGGAAAAGGTCTTTGGGATGACATCTGGGGCTACATTGCATTGGAAGGCGACATGAACACCGTAAAAGGAGTTGTCTTTGACCATGCTGGTGAGACTCCTGGTCTGGGTGCAGAAATTGCAACCCCGAAATATCAGGCACAATTCCCGGGTAAAGAGATCTTCAATAATGGCGAATTGGTGTCTATTTCTGTCGTAAAAGGCGGAGCAGAAGAGGGTGACAAACATGGTGTAGACGCAATCTCGGGCGGAACCAAAACTTGCAATGGTTTGGAAAACATGATCAGAAATTGTTTGACCTACTATGTACCTTACTTCGAGAGCAAAACTGTTGGAGCAAATGAGACAAATGATGTTGAACCTGTAAACACGGAGAGCAATGAGTAAAGAAGGAAAAGAGCCGATGTTCTCGGCAAAAAACATGCAGTCATTTACCAATCCGTTCAACAAAAACAACCCCGTTCTTGTTCAGATTCTGGGTATTTGCTCTGCTCTGGCAGTAACCGTACAGGTAAAACCTGCTTTTGTGATGGCACTCTCTGTAACCGCAGTATGTGCACTCTCTAATGTGATTCTCTCGGCATTGCGCAAAACCATTCCCGATCGCATACGAATCATCGTGCAGTTGGTGGTTATCGCTGCAATGGTTATTTTGGTAGACCAGTTCTTGAAAGCTTACGTATATGACATCAGCAAACAGTTGTCTGTATATGTAGGTCTTATCATCACCAACTGTATTCTGATGGGTCGTATTGAGGCATTTGCATTGTCAAATAAACCTTGGCCTTCATTCCTTGACGGTGTTGGTAATGGTTTGGGATACGGCGTTGTATTGGTTGTAATCGGAATTATTCGTGAATTGTTCGGCTCGGGTACTCTCGGCGGAATCAAAATCATTCCCGATGCATTCTACGAGGCCGGATATGTTAACAATGGTCTTATGTTGTTCCCGCCCATGGCACTCATTATAGTAGGTGTAATTATATGGGTTCAACGCAGCAAGAACAAAGATTTACAAGAAAAATAGGAGGATAAGATATGGAGACATTAAATTTGTTCATCAAGTCAATATTTATTGACAACATGGTCTTCTCGTTCTTCTTCGGAATGTGTTCTTACATTGCCGTATCGAAAAACGTGAAAACAGCCATGGGCCTCGGTTTGGCCGTAATCTTTGTCATGCTGACAACTGTTCCTCTGAACTACCTTTTGAATGAGTATGTACTCAAAGCTGGCGCATTGCAGTGGATTAGCCCCGCATTCGCAGAGGTTGATTTGAGCTTCCTGAGTTTCATTCTGTTCATTGCCGTTATCGCATCATTTGTTCAGTTGGTAGAGATGGTAGTTGAAAAATTCAGCCCGTCACTCTACAATCAACTCGGTATATTCCTGCCTCTTATCGCAGTAAACTGTGCTATCATGGGAGGTTCTTTGTTCATGCAGCAGAGAAATTTCCCCGATGTTGGTCAGGCTGTGGTTTACGGACTTGGTTCGGGTATAGGTTGGTGGTTGGCTATCATTATCATGGCCGCCATCCGAGAGAAACTGACCTATTCGAATATACCTAACGCACTCAAAGGCCCCGGCATCGCATTTATCGTAACCGGTCTGTTGGGTATGGCATTCATGATATTCTCAGGTATTCAGTTGTAATTAAAAGAAAGGAGAAATAATAAATGGAAACTACTATTATAGTTGCAACAGTCGCTTTTCTTGTAGTGACATTGCTTTTGGTAGCAATTCTTCTCTATGCCAAGTCTAAATTGACAAGCTCTGGCGAGGTGAAGGTTGATATCAATAATGGCGATAAAGTGCTTACAACCGAATCGGGTGGCAATCTGCTTCAAACATTGGCTGCCAACGAGATTTATCTGCCCTCTGCTTGCGGAGGACAGGGTGCCTGCGGTATGTGTAAGGTTCAGGTTATGGAGGGTGGTGGAGATATTCTGCCTACCGAAACCGGTTTCTTCTCATATAAACAGAGAAAAGATCATTGGCGTTTGGGTTGTCAGGTGAAAGTAAAGGAGGATATGAAGATCAAAGTTCCCGAGTCGGTACTTGGTGTAAAGAAATGGGAATGCGAAGTTGTATCGAATCACAATGTGGCAACATTTATCAAAGAATTTGTGGTTAAACTGCCCGAAGGCGAAAATCTTAAATTCCGCAGCGGTGGTTATATCCAGATTGATATTCCGAAATATGATGCCATCAAATTCGCAGATATGGATGTTGACGAGCAGTACAGAGGCGACTGGGATAAGTTTAAAATGTGGGATTTGGTGACCACCAATCCCGAGGACACTTTCCGTGCCTACTCAATGGCCAATCACCCTGCCGAGGGCAACATCATCATGTTGAATGTCCGTATCGCAACACCACCGTTTGACAGAGTAAACGGTGGATTCCAGAAGGTTAATCCGGGTATCTGCTCATCTTACATCTACTCGCACAAACCGGGTGACAAGATCACCATTTCGGGACCTTACGGCGAGTTCTTCCTGCCCGACAACATGCCTGATGATCAGGAGTTGATCTTTATCGGTGGTGGTGCAGGTATGGCTCCCATGAGAAGTCACTTGATGCACTTGTTCAAAACCGAGAAAACCAATCGTAAGGTATCGTTCTGGTATGGCGCACGTGCTTTGCAGGAGGCTTTCTATTTGGATGATTTCCACGGCATTGAGAAAGATTTCCCCAACTTCAAGTTCAACCTTGCACTTGACAGACCCGACCCCGAGGCTGATGCCGCTGGCGAACCCTACACAGTAGGTTTTGTTCACAATGTGCTCTATGAGAACTATCTGAAAACTCATGAGCAGCCCGAGGATTGCATCTATCTGATGTGTGGACCTCCCATGATGGTTTCGTCGGTAGTCAAGATGCTTGATAGTCTTGGTGTTCCCTCGGAGAACATTCTCTACGATAACTTCGGTAGTTAATTTAATACAGAAATATTATTCAATAAAAGCGGTTCGTAAACTCGGACCGCTTTTATTGTATGCCGAAAACTGTTAAAATCAGTGTTGTAGGCCATTTTATCAACAAAAAAGACCAAAAATTACTAAATCCAAAATCCTATTTTTGCAATAAAATCAGGTTAGGTATGAGATTTAGATGGTTTACGGTAATAATAATGACCGTTTTATTGTTAGGTGGTTGCGATGCGTTTGACTACCATCCCTATTCGGATGAAATAAGCGGCATGACGGATATTAATCCCAAAAACATAGCCATTATAGAACAACTTTGCAAGGGAAAAAATGAGATTAAATTTGCTTTTCTTACCGATACTCAACGCCACTATGATGAGACCCTTGATGCCGTAAGACACATCAACCAAAGAGATGACATAGATTTTGTGGTCAATGGTGGAGATGTGAGTGATTTCGGCATGGTGAAGGAGTTTCTGTGGATTCGCGACATAATGAATCGCCTGGATGTTCCGTACATAACCCTCATTGGCAATCACGACTGTCTGGGTAGCGGAGAGCACACGTTCCATAAGGTTTTCGGCTCGTCCAACTTCGGTTTCATGGCCGGCAATAAATTCATTATGGGCCTGAATACCGTTGCCTTGGAGTACGACTACTCGGAGCCCGTTCCCGATTTTGGTTTTATCAGAAATCAGTTGCTGACCATCAACGAGTGGAATTCCACACATCCCGAACAGCAAATAGAACAAACCGTTGTCTTGATGCACGCGCGTCCTTACAACGATGTATTCAACAACAACGTTGCGACAATATTCAACAAATTTGTAGATCAGTTCCCTGGCTTGACTCCCGCTGCGCCCACATTTGATAGTGGAGCACTAAAAGGCAGTAAACGCAATGGTCTCTGTATCAACGGACATGGGCACAACTATCATGTGGAGGATACATTCAATAACGGAATTCTCTATCATCAAATTCCCAATATAGCCGAACGTGTATATATGGTATTCACACTCAATGAAAACGGATATGAATATGAAATGGTTTCTTTCTAATATTTCGATTGCTATTGCCTTGTTGTTGTGTCCACAATTAATGACGGCACAAACATCAGAAAAAAACAGCGATTTCTATTCCGATTTCACCAAACAACGTCATGAAAAATGGGCAAGCTATATTCCCGACACATTTTCTATCCAGTATGCCGGTGGTATAGGAATGTTCTCGGCAGGCGTAGGGTGGAGATACGGACAAAACGAACAATGGGGAACCTATATTCTGGGTGGTTTCCTACCCAAAAGAGAGATGGAACACTCTCATGTCACATTCACCATAAAACAACAATACACTCCTTGGCACATCCCAATCAACAACTCGATTGAGATAGAGCCTCTGAACTGTTCCTTTTTTGCCAATACAATTTTTGGAGAAGAGTTTTGGATGACCGAACCCGACAAATATCCGACAAGATATTACGGTTTCTCAACAAAACTGCGTTTCAATCTGGGAATAGGGCAGAGTATCAACTTTGACATAATACCCGAAAAAAGACGACGTTCAAGAATGGTATCGCTATACTACGAATTGAGTGTCTGCGAGCTGAATATTGTAAATATGTTCAACCGATATATAGGCTTGGATGACGTTGTTTGTCTGGGTGTCGGAATCAGATATTACAGATAAAAGAAAAGACCCGAACAATCGGGTCTTTTCTTGTCTGTTTTTACGCTATTTCAACGGAGAATCGGGCTCCTTTGCCATAAGCCAATAGTTGAGTCGTTCGAGCAGACGGGGCGCAAATTTCTTGATAAAATGCGACAAACGTCCCTCATACTCCATCAAAACCAAACAACGACGACGCGCAATACCTTTTACGATACAATGTGAAACCTGTTCGGCTGTCATCATCTTCTCCTCCTTGCGAGGTGTTGCTCCCTGCTGGGTTCCATCTGCCGTCAGAGCCGAGAAACGAACATTTGTGGCCGTAAATCCCGGGCACGCAATCATTACATGAACACCTTTTTTCAGGTTCTCCACGCGAATCGTTTCGAGGAATCCCGTCATGGCAAACTTAGATGCAGAATAACCCGTTCGTCCGGGCAGGCCCTGAATACCTGCCACCGAGGAAACAGCTGCAATAGAGCCTTTTACCCGCTGAATATAAGGTAATGCATATTTTACACAATAAACACATCCCCAGAAGTTTACATCCATCAATCTGTGCAATACACTCAAATCAACATCGTCAAACAAAGCTCGCATTGAAATACCCGCGTTACAGATCAGAATATCCACTCCACCATACGTAGACACCGCCTTATCTATAAGAGCCTTGCAATCCTGCTCCTTAGACACATCGGCAACGCTATAAACAACCTTTCCTCCTTTTGCAGTAATGTCCTCTGCAATCTCCACCAATTTGTCCTCCTGACGGGCTCCAATTACAACTCTACCACCCAATGAGGCAAACTCATACGCAAGCGCTTTCCCGATACCGGAAGAGGCTCCCGTAATAACCACCACTTTGTCATTAAATTTCTTCATTACTATACTATATTATATTTGCAATAATCCCATTTTACGCAATATATCCCACTGCTTCGAATGATACAACACCAAGAATGGTTCTTCGCTGAATTGGGCATAAAACTCCTTCACATCATCAAATCGTACATCATTGTTCAGATCGGCACATTGCGCTATGACCTGCATCAAGAACTCCGCATCACTCTCTTTGAATTTTATCTCTTTTTCTTCGGTGCGGGTTATTGCCAAAAGACCTTTCTCTGTGAGCATCACCTCTCCGCCCAGCCATACCAAACGAGCCGTAGGGGAGTATATTCTACATCCATCCGGTTTTATCAGCGCATCAGTTATGAGAGTATTCTCAATAGTTGTCTGCGGCACCTTGCCCTCAAACCATTTATGAACACCTCTTTCAAGCCCTTGACCTGCCATATAATTAGCCAAAGACAGACGCAATCCTTCGCCCACCATATCCAGACTATAACCTCTGTTCTCCGAGAAGGCAACTTCGTTATTTGCAAATGGATTCAAGAAAGAGCCCTTGCGTCTGACTCCATACTCCTCGGGATGTGTACCACTTCGGCTATACAACGTCATGGCGTACCTATGCCAAAAGGCCGAATCAATCAGTTGGGCACGGAACATCTGGCGCACCACCTCCAACGAATCTATCGTGTCTTGAAGAGTTTCGGTCGGGAAACCATACATAAGATAGGTATGAACCATAATGCCTGCATAGTAGAAATTACGCATAGCAATTGTGGCCTGTTCTATATCCACGCCCTTGTTTATCAAGCCCAACAATCGGTCGTTTGCGGTCTCCAAACCTCCCGATACTGCAATACATCCCGCCGCAGCCATCAATCGGCACAAGTCGCCCGTAAAGGCCTTCTCGAAACGTATATTGGTCCACCATGAGAATTTAAGTCCGCGTCGGAGTATTTCCAATGATATCTCTTTCAATAACTTGGGCGATGCTGCCTCATCCACAAAATGAAATCCATAAGAGCCGGTCTGCACCGCAACCAGTTCCATCCAATCAACGAACGTCTCCGCTTTAACCGAGTCAAAACAACGAATATAATCCAACTCCGTATCGCAAAAAGCACACTTTGCCCAATAACAGCCATGAGCCAGAATCATCTTATTCCATCGCCCATCACTCCACAAACGATGCATGGGATTTGTTATCTCACACAATGAGAAATATTTGTCAAATGGTAGATCCGAGAAATCGGGACATCCGCGTTCCTCATGCGACACCGTTGCCGAATTATCATGATAACCCTCGGCCGTATATGTATGTATCAACTCACCACCGGCCAAGATACGTTCTGTTGCCAACTCGCCATCATCCAACACCACATAATCCGTACAGCCGAATATTCCGTCATCTGTCATGTTTCGCAACTCGGTGGTGGGGTAGCCGCCTCCTATCAGAACCTTAACTGTCGGAAAATTGGTTTTGATGTATCTGCCACATCTCAATGCCGCCAGCAGATTTCCCGGGAACGGCACCGAAAAGCCCACATATTCAGGCTCATACTGCTCCATCTTTTCGCGCAATCTTCGGCACATCAACTGCTCTATTGCATTGAACGGCTGATTCAGAATCTGCTGTATTTTTGAATATTCGGGTACCGACAATGTCAAACTCTCGGCATATTTCACAATCTCAAAATCTTCCGAAACTGTTGCTCTGATAAAATCGCTGATATCCTGTAAATACAAAGTGGCCAGATATTTAGCACAATCTTGCTGCCCCATACTTCCGAATATTTCAGCCACATCCGCAATGGCGTCAAATCTTGATGCCTGAGGGAGGAAATCGGCGCTACATATCAAACTCGCCAACGTAGCATCCTCTCCTCGCAAGAAACGCATCACCACATCTATTGTTGAGATATAATCCCTCCGCAAGGAGTATATTCTCATGATGTTGTCTTCCGTTTCGTCATCTGGTGCGAAGTTATCAAACACATCTTTCAGAAACTCACTTGAAAATATATCATTGAGAACTTCCACCGACAAATCAGCTTGTCGGGCATCAATACCACGAGCCGCCAAATATCCTTTCAGATATGCCGTAGCAGGGTAGGGTGTGTTGGGTTGCAGAAACGGCGGAGTTATAAGTAATATCTTACACATTTTTTATTCTAATTGCTTTTTGGGACTAAATCTTGCGATTACAATTTCCCGAAATCGTTCTTTTCTTTTCAGATACCTCTTTCGGCTACGATATATCTACCGATGCAAAAAGTATCAAATGGTTTTTAACTGTTCTTGGTTTAAAATGTTTAAAAGGTTTAAAAATCTATTTTCAGACCATCGTATGCAAACTCCATATCATCAGGCAACTCGGCATTGATCACCTCATGCAGTCCCATCTGATGAGATACATGGGTGAAATAGGTGTGACGGGCACCTGTTTTCCGACTCAATTCCATTGCCTCCGAAAGCGAGAAATGGGACAAGTGTTTCTCCTTGCGCAACGCATTCACCACCAGCACATCCAGCCCCTGCAATTTTTCAATCTCCTTGTCCGAGATGTAGTTGAAATCGGTCAGGTATGCCAAGTTATCAATTCTGAATCCCGTAACAGGCAATTTATAATGCAAGCCCGCTATTGGAACAAACTGCATATCGCCCACACAAAACGGCTCGCCTCCTATCTCATGCAAGACGATATCAGGCACTCCCGGATACTTGGGCTCGACAAATGCATAATTAAAAACTCTTTTCAACGTATCCTGCACCCGAAGCGTGGCATAAACATCCATATCGCTCTGTTGGAAGTAGTTATAGGCTCTTACTTCATCCAACCCGAACACATGATCCACATGGCCGTGAGTGAGCAATATGGCATCCACCGCTTGTACCGACTCTCTCAGCATCTGATACCTGAAATCAGGTCCACAATCTATAACGACTCTTGTTGTATCACTCTCAATCATCACCGAACTACGCAAACGCACATCTCTGGTATCTGATGATTTGCAAACCTCGCAGTTACACCCCACCATCGGTACACCCGAAGAGGTTCCTGTTCCAAGAAAAGTCAATCTATACATACCTCGTACACTCTAATAATTGTTCAAATGTACAAAAAAAATACGGGACTTGTTCAGTCCCGTATCTTATATTGAATCATTATCAATTCAAAATTAAGCGGTAGCGCTCTCCAAACGTTTCATCATAACGAACATGAACAATGCTGAGAGCAGGCACAATACGATAAATACCGACCATACCAACCACAAAGGAAGACCTCCCCACAAGAATCCACCTACCGATACCAGCAAGTTTCCGAGAGCAGTTGCAACAAACCAACCTCCCATCATCATACCTTTCAGTTTCGGAGGAGCAACCTTTGAAACAAACGAGATACCCATGGGCGAGAGCAGCAACTCTGCAAAAGTCAATACCAAATAGGTTGAAATAAGCCAGTTTGCCGAAACCAGTGTGCCTTCACCACCTGCTTCAACAGCAGCTTTCTGTGCATCGGGAGAGAGCAATCCCATAGAACCGATTGCCATAACTGCAAAACCGATAGCGGCTACCAACATACCGCAAGCAATCTTACGCGGTGCCGAAGGCTCTTTGCCTTTCTTTGCCAAAGCGCCGAAAATAGCCATCGAAACGGGAGTCAATGCAACAACATAGAACGGGTTGAACTGCTGGAAGATAGGCGCGCTTACATCAACAGAGCCTGATACCTTGGTGTACTTGTAAACCAAAATACCTATTACGGCAACAACAATGGCAGCTGAAATACCTTTTGCCTTTTTGGTCTCACTCTGGAAAATAGAGAACGCAGCATAAACAGCCACAATTATCAAAGCCAGATTCCATACACTGAATGCCATGCTCTGCAAGCCTTCCGAAGTCTTCTCGGTAAACTCATCAGCAAAATAGGTAAGTGTCAGACCGTTCTGGTGGAATGCCATCCAGAAGAAAATCACAACGGCAAATACCAAGCAAAGTGCAACAACGCGAGCTTTGGTCTCCTGCGGAGTGAGAGTCTGCTCGGTCTCAACAGCACCTGCCTTGCGTTCGCCACCTTCAACATGTTTGAATGTGGGACGGAAAATATGATAAATAGCCATTGATATCAACATTGACGCACATGCTACTGCAAACGAGAAGTGATATGCATCGTTAGAAGTAAAGCCGAGACTTGTCTCTGCCCACTCCTTAATCTCTACGGCTGCGGTGGGTGCAAACAAGGCACCGATATTGATAGCCATATAGAAAATAGAGAAAGCCGAATCTCGCTTATCAGCATACTTGGGATCGTCATACAGGTTACCAACCATAACCTGCAAGTTGCCTTTGAAAAGTCCGGTTCCTATACTGATAAACAGCAATGCACCCAACATGCAAATCATTGCCAACGTATCACCGCCCAACGGGAAAGACAACAACAAATAACCAATAAACATGATGGTGATACCGATGGTAACCATCTTACCGAAACCGAATTTGTCAGCCATTATACCACCGATAAGAGGCATAAAGTAAACTACTCCGAGAAACGTACTGTAAATTGCTCCTGCCACACCGGCATCAAGACCGAAATTAGCGCGAAGGAACAGTGCGAAAACCGCAAGCATGGTATAGTAGCCGAAACGTTCACCGGTATTGGCCAACGCGAGGGCATACAAACCTTTGGGATGTCCTTTAAACATATTTTAGATTAGTTTTAGTTAATAAAAAATTTCTTCTCAACTTTGCAAATATACGACAAAACCAATAAATTTGTAAATGTATGGGGAGTAAAATTCAATTCACAACAGCTTTTACCGTCCATACACAACAAAAAAATCGATCAATATATGAAAAACCGACTGAGAATCATCGAACAAGATGCATGGCTGGAACCCGTAGAAGGGGAGATTGAGTATCGACACGAACTATACGAAAACAAATTGCATGATATAGAAGCAGCTAATGGCTCTATAAGTGATTTTGCAAACGGTTACCACTATTATGGCTTCCAACGTGATGAGGAAAATGGTGGTTGGTGGTTCCGCGAATGGTTGCCCGGTGCTCATAAGGTATTCATATTTGGTGATTTCAACAATTGGGAGAGAGAAAGTCTGCCACTCTTTAAGAACTCAAACGGAGTATGGAGCATCTTCCTGTCTGACAGAGAGTTCTATATTGAGCACGAATCTCTATATAAAATATTGGTATATGGAGAGAACGGTGTTCACGAACGTATTCCGGCATATGTAAGACGTGCCGTACAGGACGATGAAACCAAGAACTTCACTGCACAGTTTTGGAATCCGTCAGAACAATTCTCCTGGGCAGGTGATGGTTTCGATATCGGGAATCTGGAAA
>JAGBHS010000102.1 GCA_017935385.1 Tidjanibacter sp. | reverse complement strand
GTATGGCGAGCGCATAGGCAAGACCATCATATTTGCATACAACCACCGCCACGCAGAGCTGATTGTGGAGCGTTTCCATATCTTATACCCAGAATATGGCGCAGAGTTTTGCGAGTTGATTGACAATTATGTTACCTATTCGCAAAGTTTGATTGATAAGTTTGAGATTAGAGACGGCAACCCTCAGATTGCCGTTTCGGTGGATATGCTTGATACGGGAATTGATGTGCCCGATGTGCTCAACCTCGTTTTCTTTAAGGTTGTGAAGAGCAAGATTAAGTTTATGCAGATGATTGGTCGTGGCACCCGTCTGTCTCCCGACATTTTTGGAGGTGGAAAGGATAAGGAGTGTTTCTATATCTTTGATTGGTGCCGCAACTTTGAATATTTTGAGAAGAATCCAAATGGCAAGATTGCCAAAGAATCCATCTCACTCACCGAGCGTATATTTGGACTCAGAGTCGATATTGCGTTCCACTTGCAACACCAGAAATATCAAGAGGACGAGTATTGCCGCTCACTCCACAATGAACTGAAAGACATATTGAAGGAGCAAGTGATGGCTTTGTCAGATAATCATATTTCGGTACGCTCGAAATGGGAAGAAGTAAGCCACTTCAAAAATGAAGATGTGTGGTTGTCATTGTCGGAGGTTGATGTGCATACCTTGAAGAATGATATTGCACCCCTGTTGCCCAAGAATACATTGGAGCCGACCGCAAAGATGTTTGATGCGCTGATGTTTGCCATTGAGCTGAGCTATGTGGATGACGAGTTCAACGCAGATAAGAAGATTGCCCAAGTGAAGAATGTTGCAGGGATTCTCGTTGAGAAAAAGGCAACTCTACCACAGGTGCAAGCAAAGATGGCAACGTTGAAGGAGGTGCTGTCGGTTGTTGCGTGGGAGAATGTATCACTCAGTTGGTTGGAGAAGGTGCGCAAAGATTTGAGAGAGTTGATGCAGTTCCTCGTAGGAGAGAAAGGTAAAAAATTTGTGATTGACATTCAAGATGTAATCACTGATGATGGCGAGGCTGAAGGTGTGCAGATGAAAGTGTCGTATAAGCAACGTATTATAGATTTTCTTGCTGCTAACCGTAATCTGCCTGTTCTGAAAAAGATTCATAATCTTGAACAGCTTACAACTGATGATGTAAATGAACTTGAGCGTATCCTATGGGAAGAACTTGGGAGCAAAGAGGACTATATCAACCATACACAGGGAATGTTGTGTGGAGGCAATGTTGCTGCTTTTATCCGTTCACTGATTGGAGTTGATAGAAGAGAGGCATTGGATAAGTTCAGCGAATTCTTGACCGATAGCGAGCTTAATGCCGAGCAGGAAGATTTCTTGAATACCATCGTGCAGTATGTATGCGAGAATGGCGACATCACAAAGGAGATTGTGGTGAATGAGTCGCCATTTGATGAGCGTTTGGTACTATTCACTCCATATATGATTCCTCTTGGAAAGTATATTGATAATATCCATAATGTGATTATTCCACAAACCATACAAACAGGTGGATATGCCTCGTAATTCAAACAATTCTTTGATATAACCGAATACAGAAAACGGCAGTCGCAATTAAGTGGCTGCCGATTTTTCTGAATACATCGGAAGGTTCAATACTCCTATTTAACCATTTTAAGATAATAAGCAGGACTCGAACTGCAAATCTGAATCGTCATGGCATATGACCGCACCCGCCCGATGGCTTTCCTGTCCACACCCGAAAAAATGGAATAAAATTCACATATCGGGTAAAAATCGTATAAAAATGGGCGCGCAGAGAGGTTTTACGAATTAAATATATATATTTGTGGTAGAAAAGGTCTTCGGGGCGGGGCGAAATTCCCCACCGGTGGTCACAGTCCACGACTCCCCTTTCGGGCGATATGGGATTTTCTGGAACCCATGTCAAACAACCAGGAGGGGACTGAATCGGTGAAATTCCGATACCGACGGTCACAGTCCGGATGATAGAAGGCAGAATTCAATACCATGCTGTTACCGCATGTTGAACACTCGTTGTTTTCAGACACAGTGTGCATGACATGATGGGAAAGAGTAGCGTGTTGTGCGAAACAGAGATAAGCCCCGAAGAAGTTTTTTCCGGTGCTTATTTTATTTTAAACAACATGAATAATATGAAAAAACTTTTATCGACGGCTGTTTTATTGTTGGGCCTTGTTCTCGGAGTTTCGGCACAGGTGACCACTTCGGCTTTGGAAGGTTTCGTTTCGGACGAATCGGGAAATGCTCTTGTCGGCGCAACTGTAATTGCACTACACGAACCCTCCGGAACACAATATGGTGTCGCCACCAACAACGAGGGATATTTCAATATGCAGGGTATGCGACCCGGCGCACCCTATAAGGTTACCATCTCATATATAGGCTATGCAACGATTGAGATAAATGATCTGACGTTGCGTTTGGGACAGTCCGAGACTCTGGACATCTCACTCAAAGAGCCTGCGGGCATGACAATAGACGATATTGTGGTGACCTCCTCGGCAAAGACCTATCAGACGGGAGCCGAGAACAACTATTCGTTGTATGACATCAACAATGTCCCCACCATCAATCGTAATATATATGATGTTGCGCGCCTTTCACCTCAGGTGTCGGCCGTGAAGGAGGGTGGAGTATCTATTGCGGGAGCCAACAACCGCTACAATGCGTTCCAGATTGACGGAACAACCAGCGGCGATGTGATGGGACTGTCGGATACGGGAACAAACGGTGGTCAGGTGGTTGCCAATCCCATCTCGTTGGAGAGTATAGAGGAGATTGGTGTTGCCGTTGCACCTTTTGATGTACGTCAGAGTGGTTTCACGGGAGGTGGCATTAATGTCATCACCAAGTGGGGAACAAACACCCTGCGCGGTTCGGCATACTCGTTCTACAACAATGAGAATTTCTATGGCAAGACATCGGGTAACAATAGTGCCCCCATATCGGAACAGTATACCAAAACTTATGGAGCCTCGTTGGGCGGTGCGTTGATAAAGGACAAACTATTCTTCTTTGTCAACGGAGAGTTCAACAGAGAGGGAGCCCCCTCGTCTTACTATCCCGGATTTGCGGGTGCGGCGGTGACCGAGAGTGATGTGTTGCGAGTGTCGGAGCGATATAAAGAACTGACGGGTTATGACGGTGGCGGATATGGCGAGCGTGATGTCAAAACCGAATCTACTTACCTGCTTACCCGTTTGGACTGGAACATCAACAAAAAGCATAAATTCTCAATGCGTTACAGCCTTCTGGATGCGGAGAGGGATTATGATGAGAATGCTTTTTCAAGTTTCTATTTCAATGGTTCGGCATATTCGCAGACCAACCGCACGCATTCGTTGGTGGGGGAGATCAACTCGCAGTTCAGCGACAAACTCTACAACGAGTTGCGAATCGGTTACACCACCTCGGAGGATAGCCGCCATAGCGACATCTCGTTACCTTTTGTGACGGTGAAGAACATGGGATCGAACAGCAATACGAGCATCATGATAGGAACCAATCCTTTTGTGATTGCCGATGGTGACAAACATCATTTCACTTTCACCGACAATTTCACCTATTATCATGGCAATCACTCCATTACGATTGGTACGAGCAATGAGATTTTCAGAATATACAACCGTTTCATCAGTAATTCGACGGGAAGTTATGTCTATAACTCAATGGATGATTTCCTGGCAGACAAGGCTGCTTCGTATGCTTATAACTACACCGATATCGATTCTAAGGGGTCGCCCGTGTGGGGACCGACCATGACGGCAGGGCAGTTCAGTCTTTATGTCCAGGACCGTTGGAGAGTGACCGACAGGTTTACTCTTACTTATGGTCTGCGTGCCGATTTGCCGATTGTGTTCTACGATCCGACCGTCAACAACGACTTCAACAACAGTATCTATGCACAGCAGGCCGATGCCTATACGGGTACCGTTCCCCAGCGCAGGGTGATGTTGTCGCCGCGCGTAGGTTTTAATTGGTACACCGACGATTCGCACAGAACTCTTTTGCGCGGAGGTGTGGGTATCTTTACGGGTCAGTCGCCATTTGTGTGGATGTCCAATACCTTCCAGAACAACGGTATCGACATGAAGGGACAGACGCTGCTCAGCAATGTGCCGGCATTCAGCATTACTCCTACAATAACGGGGGCAACGCCCAATCCGTCAATCAACGTGATGGACAAGGGATACAGATATCCTCAGGTGTTGCGTTTTAATCTGGCCTGGGAGCAGCAGTTGAACAACGGTTGGAACTTCTCGGTGGAGGGACTCTACACCAAGACACTCAACAATGTGTTGTATCAGAATACCATTGCCCGAGACGAAGGACACAAACTCTACATGGTGAACAGTACCGCTGCCAACGACAACAATACGGCGGTTTATTACACCACCAAAACCTCTGACTACTCTTCGGTCTATGTCCTCTCAAATACATCGAAGGGATACACCTATTCAATAACGGGTAGTGTGAACAAGAACTTCGACTTCGGACTCAACATCAACGGTTCTTATACCTTCGGACACTCCTACTCCGTAAATGACGGACAGTCGTCGCAGGCGAGCAGCAACTGGTCGAAAACATATGCCGTAAACAGCAACTCGCCCGAACTTTCGTACTCTATCTTCGATATTCCGCACCGAATTGTTCTCGCGGCGTCATACTCTAAACGTTATGGTCGTTTCGGAACGACGGTTTCGCTGGTGTCTATCGCCTCGTCGGGAGAACGTTACTCGCTGACCTACAACGAATCGAAAGATATGAACGGCGATGCGGCAAAAGGAAACACCCTGATGTATATCCCCACCAGGGAGGAGTTGCAGCAGATGCAGTTTGCGGAGTTCTCCTCGGGCGGACAGACCATTGATGCCGCTACACAGCGCGCACAAATGGAAGCATGGATAGCAGGTGATGACTACCTGAGCGACAATCGTGGTCGTTTCGCAGAGCGCAACAGCATGCAACTCCCCTTCGAAAACCATGTGGATCTCCACATCGCACAGGATTACTATTACGACAAAACAGACAGCCGCAAGGTGCAACTATCGCTGGATATAATAAACATCGGCAATCTGTTCTGTCGTGATTGGGGCACATACTACTCTCCTCTGTACAACTGGAAATTCACTCCCGTGACCGTATCCTCTGTGCAGCGTGATGCCGACGGGAATGCCACTCCCGTATACCAATACAAAGGATCGAAATATTCCAAAGATGACATCCTCTCACGTTGGCATGCCCAAATCGGCCTCAAAATAATTTTTTAAACATTAGGTGGTTCTGTGGGGAGTTGGTGGTTGGTGAAGATTTCGATCCATCCCTCTCCCCACCCGAAAACCTTTTTAAACATTAGATAGTTTTGTGGGAAGTTGGGGTTGGTGAAGATTTCGACCCATCCCTCTCCCACCTACCATCTCTCCCTAAATCATCGGATAATGCAAGGGAGAGTTGTAGGTATAATGGGAAAAAATTTGTCGGATGAAAAAAAATAATTTCCTTTGTCATGACAAAAACATACCAAAACAACCCGTAAAAGTCGTTTATCAAAAAAACGGACCAATATATGATCAAACTATCACTTATCATATCCACATTCAATCGTGGTGAGAAGTTGTTGGGAACTCTGCGTTCTTTGACACGCCAGACCCTGCCGTTCGAACTCTTCGAGGTGGCGGTGGTGAACAACAACTCTTCGGACAACACGCAGACCATAGTCGAACGTTTCTTCTCCGAGCATCCCGAGTTGAATCTCAAAATACTCTTTGAGCCGCGTCAGGGACTCTCCCATGCGCGTAACTGCGGTATTGCTGCCACCGAGGGAGAGTATGTGGTTTTTATGGATGATGATGAGGTGGCAGATGAAAATCTGTTGAAGGTCTATTTCGACTTTTTTGAGAACAACAGTGGTGCCGTGGGTGCGGGAGGTTTGATGTTGCCCGTATATGAAATCAAGAAACCGCGTTGGATGTCTAAATACACCGAAGGTCCCATTTCGGGTACACTTCATCTCGGCAAGAGGGCAAAACCGTTCCCGAAAGGTTCATTCTTCATTGGTGGAAATATGGCCATTAGACGAACGGCTTTCTCGCGTCATGGTCTTTTCAATCCCGAGCTTGGTCGCAAAGGAGACTTGTTGTTGGCAGGCGAGGAGAAAGACATTTTTAACCGCATCACCTCTGATGGCACACCATGCTATTATCTGCCCATGGCGGTGGTTCATCACCTCATTCCGCAGAGTCGTCTTACGGAGGAGTATTTTACGGAAGTATGTTATCGTATCGGTTGCAGCGAACGTGTTCGCACCAAGAGTTCATCGGAGAGGGCCTATCGTGAAAGGGGGCGTCAGGAGATTAAGAAATGGTGCGGAACGTTGGTGTTGGTGGCGTTTTATGGCATCACATTGCAGTTTGCCAAGGCGCGTTATCTGCTCTTGATGCGTCGCCAAATAACCGCCGGCCTTTTTGCTCATCTTTAAATCATGCAGAGATGTGATTATGTTGGGTGCAAGATAGGTATATGGCGAACTGATATATAAAAAATAGGGGGTGGAGAAATTCCACCCCTTTTTTGGTCATCAATTCTTGTATTTAAGTTCACCGTCCGAGCTGTCTATCACGATGGGTTTTTCGCGATTGACGTTGCCGGCCAGAATCTGTTTCGACAGGTCGTTCACCACGTAACGCTGAATGGTGCGTTTGACGGGTCGGGCTCCGAACATCGGGTCATAGCCGTTGTCGGCGAGCCACTCCACCGCTGCGGGAGTCACTTCAAGCTCCACGCCGTTGTGCTGCAACATGCCACGCAGCGAACTCAACTGCATCTTCACGATCGAACGGATGTCATCTTTCGTGAGAGGCGTGAACATTATTATCTCATCCACTCGGTTGAGGAATTCAGGTTTCAGGGCCTGTTTCATGAGGTCCATCACCTGGTCGCGTGTCTGCTCCACCACCTCGGCGGAAATAGTTCCATCATCGGCCGATCGTGAGAAGTTCTC
>JAGBHS010000101.1 GCA_017935385.1 Tidjanibacter sp. | reverse complement strand
GTGTAAATGATGCAGAGTACATTTCGAGAGGTGTTTACGAGACTTACAAAGAACGCAATCTCCGCTACTCGCAGGTAGTTCCCATCACCATGACCGAGGAACACAACAGCGGCACCAATCTGCCCGCACAGATTGATCTCTATGCAACTCAGGGTAATGAGTATCATTTCTTGTTCATCACCAAAGGTGGTGGTTCGGCCAACAAGACATTCCTCTACCAGCAGACCAAAGCTCTGTTGAACGAAGAGTCGTTGACAAAATTCATCGCACAGCATATTCTTGACCTCGGAACATCGGCATGTCCTCCCTACCATCTTGCATTGGTAATCGGTGGTACTTCGGCCGAGGCAAACCTGACAGCAGTCAAGAAAGCTTCGGCAGGTTACTACGACAATCTGCCCACTTGCGGCAATGAGTCGGGTCGTGCTTTCCGTGACTTGGAGTGGGAGAAGAAAGTATTGGACATTTGCCACAATAGCGGTGTTGGAGCACAGTTCGGTGGAAAATATCTTGTACACGACGTGAGAGTTATCCGTATGCCTCGTCACGCGGCAAGCTGCCCCGTAGGTATTGGAGTAAGTTGCTCGGCAGACCGCAACATCAAAGGTAAAATCACTCCGGAAGGTATTTTTATCGAGCAGTTGGAGAAGAATCCCGCACGTTTCCTTCCCGCCGATGCACCTATCATGAAACCGGCCGTTGAGATTGACCTGGACGAAGGTATGGACAAAGTAAGAGAGACTCTCTCCAAATATCCCATCAAGACCCGCCTGAATGTTAAGGGTACCATGATCGTGGCTCGTGACATTGCTCACGCACAGATCAAGAAGATGTTGGATGAAGGCAAGCCTATGCCCGACTATTTCAAGAATCATCCCGTATATTATGCAGGTCCCGCAAAGACTCCCGCAGGAATGGCTTCGGGTAGTTTCGGTCCGACCACCGCAGGCCGTATGGATCCCTATGTGGATTTGTTCCAGAGCCACGGAGGTTCGATGATTATGGTTGCCAAAGGAAACCGTTCACAGCAGGTGACCGATGCATGTAAGAAACACGGTGGTTTCTATCTTGGTTCAATCGGAGGTCCCGCTGCAATTCTCGCCAAGAACAGCATCAAGAATGTAGAGGTGGTTGACTTCCCCGAATTGGGTATGGAGGCAGTAAGAAAGATTTATGTAGAGAATTTCCCCGCATTCATCATCGTTGACGATAAGGGTAACGATTTCTTCGCCGACTTTGCTCACTAAACATTAGTGAAATTAAGAATAAAAAATTCAATCGGGGTTGTGAATATAAAAATTCATAATCCCGATTGATAATATAATGACGTATAGATACGTTTATTTTTAGACAGAAAATTTTGTAGGGTTGATGATTGCGGGAAGTAGTAATGGCAGTATTACTCCCACGATAGCCTTTGATTAAAAATAAGATTGGATATGCCAATAGGCTGCGGGGAGTCGCAATGACAGTATTACTCACTTGATAGCCTTTGATTAAAAATAAAAAATTATCTTTGCGGAATTAGAATTTCAAAGAGAAGAATATGCACTATTCAAAAAGAGCTCTGTTTTCAATAATGTTCACGCTGAGCGTATTGTTATGCTCGGCTGCCACAAATGTAAATTTCACCGTAGAAGCCCCCAGACTGGTCTCTTCCGGAGAAGTTTTTAGAGTGGAGTATTCGGTGGATGCAAAACCCGACGAATTCATATCTCCCGAATTCGAGGACTTTGAAATATTGGCGGGCCCCACGCAATCATCCGGTCGCAGCATAAGCATTGTGAACGGAAATATGACACAAAGTGTCAACTACACTTACACCTACATTCTTCAATGTTCCAAATCGGGTATCTTCTCGCTGCCCGTGGCCGAGGTAAAAGTTGACGGCAAGAGTTATCGCACACAACCCTATCAGGTGGAGGTGGTCGACGGAGGACAGGCAGCCATTCAACAACAAAGCCCACAAACACAGAGTCAACAATCTATTGGTTCGCTGGCGGAAGACGATATTCTGGTGCGTCTGTCGGTTGACAAAACAAATGTATACAAAGGCCAACCTATAAAGGCAACCATAAAATTATATACCCGTTCGGGCATAAGCGGAATAGAGAGTGCCAAATATCCGTCATTCAACGGCTTTTGGACACAGGAACTTGATGCCAGCCAGTATCAGGTGCAACGCGAAACTTACAACAACAAGATTTATGACACTCGCATAATAAGAGAGTATCTGTTGTTTCCGCAACAATCGGGCAATCTGACGATTGAGCCTACCGAACTGACCGTCATCGCACAAATAATCACCCAACAAAGACGTCAATCACTTTTCGACGATTTCTTTGGTGGCTTCCCCGACATTCAGGAGGTTCGCAAAAATATTTCATCAGCCCCCATTACAATCAATGTAAAAGGGCTGCCGGCCAATGCTCCCGACAGTTTCGGTGGCGCAGTAGGTCAGTTTGAGATGAGTGCAACGATTCCCGAAGGCGATATCACCGCCAACTCGGCAGTCACCTACTCCATCAAGATTTCCGGAAACGGAAACCTGCCTTTGATACAGACCCCGAAAGTGGAACTCCCCTCTTCGTTTGAGCAGTATAATGTGAAGACCACCGAGAGTCTCCACAACGACCAGCGCGGAATAAGCGGCTACCGTCAGTTCGACTACCCCATCATCGCTCGCGCAGAGGGCACCTACACCATTCCGGAAACAAAATTCACCTATTTCAATCCCAATCTGGCTCAATACGTCACACTGACTGCCGAGGCCGCCAACATAATAGTACTGCCCGACTCGACGGCAACCAACAACGTCTCTAGTGGCATTGTAAGCGGTATCAATAAAGAGGATATTAAGTTCCTGGGACAAGACATTCGCTTCATAAAGATAGACTCGCCGTCATTAAAAAAGAGTAACAATCCTCTGATGGGTAGCGGCATCTATTATCTCATTATTTTATTGTTGGTGGCCGTTACGGTGTTCATGTACAACCATATGCGCAAAGCCATGGCCAACAGAAACAATACGGCATTTGTAAAAGGTCGCATGGCGAACAAAGTGGCACTGCAACGATTCAAGGCAGCCGAAAACCACATGAAAGCCGATTACCAAAGAGGTTTCTACGAGGAGATGTTAAAGGCCTTGTGGGGCTACATGAGTGACAAACTCAACATACCCGTATCGAATCTCACGAAAGAGAATGTGAGAGAAGAGTTGCTGAAACGTCATATCTCAGCAGATAAGATCGAAAGATATATAGCCATCATCTCTGCTTGTGAGTATGCACAATATGCCCCCGACTCTTCGGGTCACATGCAGGAGGCTTATGCAGAAGGTGTGGATATTGTATCTATTCTCGAATCGGAAATTAACAAATAAAACAAGTGTGGAGAGAACAATGAAACGATTTTATATCATAATATTTCTAACTGCCCTATTCGCCACAACGGCAGGCAATATGACGGCTGCCGAAAGAGAATTGGACAGCATGTGGGACAGAGCCAACACCATGTATATCAATGCCGATTATACGGGTGCAATAGCTGTCTATGACTCAATTCTGAACTCCGGATACAGCAGCACGAAACTATATTACAATCTCGGTAATGCCTATTTCAAGGCCGGCCAGAATGGTAAGGCAATCGTATATTACAACAAGGCTCTTGCCCTTTCACCCACCGATGCAGATACGAAATACAACCTTGCGGTTGCGAATAGTTTTGTAAAGGATGAGATAGCCGAAATCCCCACTTTCTTCCTGGTCAAATGGTTGCGTTCGGTTCGCGATTTATTAGGCAGCAACGCATGGGCCATCATTTCGCTTATTGCATTGGGATGTGCACTTTGCGGATTGTTGTTCTATCTGTTGCCCGAAAAAAAATCCATCCGTCAGATAGGCTTTTGGGGCGGTTTGACAATGGGACTTATCTTCATTTTGACAGCATCATTTGCGACAATAGAGAAACACGAAAGAATCGATTCGTCGCATGCCATAATAATCAACAGCGCCGTCTCGGTAAAAAGTTCGCCGGACAATTCAAGTACCGACATCTTCATTCTGCACGAAGGCACCAAGGTGAAAATCACCAATCAGTATGGCGATTGGTCCGAAATAGCCATCCCAAATGGTAGCAAGGGTTGGTTGTTGAACTCAGTCATGGAAACCATCTAACCCCAAAAACCACTATTTTATGTCGAAACTGTTGGAAGAGGCGGTAGCCGAACTATCTAAACTACCCGGAATAGGCAAACGCACGGCACTGCGCCTTGCGATGAATATGTTACGTTGGGACAAAAACGACGTAAAAGAGCTCACGACGGCAATAGATAATTTCAGGGAAAACATAAAATATTGTGCTCGTTGCAATAATTTGTCAGACAACGACATATGCCATATATGCAGCGACAGTAGACGAGATCGTTCCGTAATATGCGTGGTAGAGAGTGTCGGAGATGTGCAATCCATAGAAAACACTCGTCAATACAACGGCTTGTATCATGTATTGGGTGGCGTAATCTCTCCTATGCAAGGCATTTCGCCTTCGGACCTAAAAATAGATCTGCTGGTTGAGAACATTGAAAAAGAGGGTATCAAGGAGGTTATCATCGCCATCGGCACAACGGTGGAGGGAGAAACCACCCTCTTCTACATAACAAGGCGCTTGGCACAGTTCAAAAACCTGAAAGTGACAACCATAGCTCGCGGAATAGGTTTCGGAGATGAGATTGAATATGCTGACGAACTAACCATTGCACACGCTTTGCACAACCGTCGCGAAATCACCAACAACTAATTTCGATAAGTTATAACCAACACCTTCGACTCCGACCAAAAACGTTCGGGATCGTCAATAATAAGTTCCTTAACAATATTTCCGTTCTTGGTATATCGGTAACTATCTGCCGGATGCGAACTAACCAACTCCACATGATGTTTACCAATATACAGTCGTCTTGAAGAATGGATGTCAATAGTGGAGAATTTATCAAGTTGGGCTGTATTGTCCACCTCCATTCGGCCAAATATCAGATACTTGTTTTTAATCACTTTTTCTCGCACCAGCTCCATGCGGGTACCCATGATATAATACCCTTTATTGATATCAAAACTACGGCTAAATGGATTCTCCTCCATTTCAAGCATTGCCATCACATCATACATCTCCACACCTTTAATGGGCGAAGATAACAACTTATCCCTTATCGATTTAACTCGCGACATCTGCATAATTTGTTCAGCCTCGAATCTTGCCAGAAGATTCTGCAATGAGGAGGTATTATACTCTGTTGATGTCAACAACTGAACGTTGTTTTTCAAATCCAAAATCATATTGTCATTCACCCTCGAAATGCTATCCGATTCCGAGAAAATCTCAGACACAGCCATGAGTGTAGCGCGCGAAATGGAGTCGCTACCGAACAATGATAGTTGCAGTTCAAACTCCGCCATTTTCTCCTGATTCATGATAATCGAATCCAACAACGCAAACACCTGCTCCAATGAAGAGTTCTTCACCAAAGCAGTATTTTCAAGAGATTTAACCAAGTTCCGTTGTTCTCTCTGCTCCTGCTTATTCACAATCAATATACCCACACAGGAGGCAAACAACAGGAAAAGCAACATGTATTTGGCTACGTTAGACATGACAAATAAAACATTAGTACAAGACAAATTTAGCAGAAAAATGGGACAAAAAACAATTTTTACTCAAAAAAGCCATAAATCGAATCGACAGGCATACTGTTTAAAGATATTTTTTCATTGAATATTTTGCTATTATCAATCAAATTCATATTTTTGTGGCCGAAAAGCAAGTTGGACCCATAGCTCAGTTGGTTAGAGCAGCGGACTCATAATCCGAAGGTCGTGGGATCATGCCCCTCTGGGTCCACAATG
>JAGBHS010000100.1 GCA_017935385.1 Tidjanibacter sp. | reverse complement strand
TCATACGGATAATGTGGCGAGGTGTGCGAAACTGACCATTATTGCCCGATGCTGCCATCTTACCCAGGACATACTCATAGACATCGCCCATCGTATCACGATTGTTCATATCGAGGGCGTTGATACCCTCCACAATCTTGGTCAGGGTGCGGGGCGACTGAATAAGGAAGGTGGCATTGGCCATAAAGCGGCTATACGCCGACTCCTTGCCCTCGCCAAGCGTCTTGATAAAGACAAACACATCCTTGCTGATGGTACGATACATTGCTTCCGCCTCCAAATTACGGAACACGCTCCAACGGAGCTGTTCGTAAGGAACATCCTTGTCGGTTTCGGGATTGTGCCACATACCATCCTTGAAAGTGGGGTCTTTGATGACGGTGCCCCAAGCGTTAGCATTAGCCTCTTTGGTGCGCTGTGCATCATCCAACATCTTCATAAAGAAAAGATAGGTCATCTGCTCCAAGATGGTGATTGAATTGGTAATACCTCCCGTCCAAAAGGCATCCCAAATGCTATCTATTCGATTTTTAATCTCGCCTGTAATCATAGTTATTCTGCTTTAGGTGCTGTTACCAAAATACCCTTGCGGATTGTGCAATACTTGTTTCTGTATGGTTTGTCTGCTGCGATGCCGTAGTTGGCGAGGCTCTTATAACCAATGCCAATTTGCTCCTTACCGAAATTGTCGCAAAGAGCTTTCACCGAGCCGAAATAGTAGTGCTCGGCACCAAGTTCCAAATGAACAACCGTGCGTTCCTGCTTATCTGTTGCCATAGTTTTCATTAAATTTATCCATAAAGGTAGAAAAAAGTGGAAGATAATCAAAATTTTCCATAAAATCATTGACACAGGTTTGGGTATGTTAAATATATTCCATATCTTTGCTATTGAGATAAGGAGATAACAATGAAGGCAGGAGTTGGAAAAAATCTCGGTGAACCTCTCGAACCTTGCGTCTTACATTGAGGACGCAATCAGAATTGCTTGTAATTTAAGTAGTTATTGGAATATGGGCGACTTTGAGGTCAGTCAAAAGATACAAAAAATGGTCTTTCCAGAGGGTGCTTATTGGGACCACGAAAATCGAAGATTTCGAACTGATGGAATGAATAGTGTAGCTTTGTATCTATTCTCATTATCAGACACTTACGAAAATAACAACGCAAAAAAAGAGGGCAAATCTGATGACTTTTCCTCTTTAGTAGCGGAGGTGGGACTCGAACCGCACGACCTTCAGGTTATGAGCCTGACGAGCTACCAACTGCTCTACTCCGCGATATATCATCCGCACCCCTCTCGTGTTCTACACCATCGGGGCGCAAAATCGGTACAAATATAGTGCATTTATCGCACTCCTCCAAATTTTATCTCTTTTTTTATCCCATTTTCGCCACCCGACAAAAGTAACATGCTGGCAACAAGAACTATACAAAAAGAGAAATATCTCCTTATCGAAAAATGAAAAAAAATCAGTTTCTGCGATAATCAATGAATTCGAACGGGTATTCAAAGGTTTCGCCTCTCTCGTGACGTTCTCTGAAAATCTCCTCCCACTCACTGCCAATCTCGGGAAAACGAGTGTCACCCTCATATGAGTTGTGCACCAACGTGATGTACAATTTGTCGGCCAATCCCATCGCCTGACGGTATATCTCGCCACCGCCTATGATGAAAATCTCCTCCTCGCCCGAACACAGCGACAAAGCCTCATCCAACGAACCGACAACCTTACAACCCTCTATTTCCAAGGCAGCGTTGCGTGTAATGACTATATTGGTACGGTTGGGTAGCGGACGACCCAACGACTCATAGGTTTTCCTTCCCATAATCACAGGATGTCCCGTCGTGATGGCTTTGAATCGTTTAAAATCCTCCCTGATGTGCCACAACATCGCGTTTCCGCCACCTATTACTCCGTTCTGCGCAACGGCTGCTATTATCGAAATCATACGGCAATCGGTGCTTTTATTGTCGGCCACGGGTCGTAACCTTCAAGTGAGAAATCTTCGTATTTGAAATCGAATATCGATTTGACATCCGGATTGATCTTCATAACGGGTAGGGCACGCGGTTCGCGCGAAAGTTGCTCATTCACCTGATCAAAGTGATTGAGATAGATGTGGGCATCGCCCAGCGTGTGAACAAACTCACCCGGCTCCAAGCCCACCACTTGTGCCATCATCATGGTCAGCAATGCATACGAGGCTATATTGAACGGAACACCGAGGAATATGTCGGCACTGCGCTGATAGAGCTGGCATGACAGTTTCCCATCGGCAACATAGAACTGGAACAGTGCATGACACGGCGGCAGAGCCATTTCGTCAATCTCGGCCACATTCCATGCGCTCACGATATGACGGCGCGAATCGGGATTTTTTTTCAGCGACTCCACCAGGTTGGCTATCTGGTCGATGTGGCCGCCCTGCGGTGTGGGCCAGCTGCGCCACTGGTAGCCATACACATGACCCAGGTCGCCGTTCTCGTCTGCCCATTCGTCCCAGATGGTCACCTTGTTGTCGTGCAGATACTTGATGTTGGTATCGCCTTGCAGGAACCACAGCAACTCATGAATAATGGAACGCAGATGCAGTTTCTTGGTCGTCAGCACGGGGAAACCCGCACTCAAATCAAAACGCATCTGATATCCGAATATACTCTTTGTACCCGTTCCGGTACGGTCGCTTTTGATGACACCTTCGTTCATCACCTTTGTCAGCAGGTCGAGATATTGTTTCATGCTTTTACCTTTTTAAGTTCCAGTTTTCCTTCTTCGTTCAATACGGCATAAACGGGTTCCTCACCCAACCAATGTCCCAAAAACAGGGCTCTGATTCCTTCGGCCGAGTAGTCCTCCGCACAATGGTTATGCCCGAATATGAAGTAGTCGATATTTTTCTCCTTTGTGATTTTGCGAGCCTCACGAATCATAAAATCGTCTTCGCCGAGAAACTCCGCTGCAATGGCCTTTGACTTGCGGCTATGCCCCGACCACCAATGGCCGAACTTCAATGCCAGATCGGGATGGACAATGCGCGAAAACAACCAACGCACCCAACTGCATCTGAATATGGCATTGATGATTTTGGCGCCACACAGATACTTCGCATATATCTCATCGCCATGAGCCAGGTAGACACGTTTGTTGCCCAGCGTCACTATCTCTGCCGAAGTATGGACAATAACACCGCACTCTTCGGTCAGATAATTTCCCAACCACATATCATGGTTACCGGCAAAGAAATGGATTTTTATTCCTCTCTCCGAGAGGGTTGCGAGTGTGCTTAATGTGCGGATAAAACCTTTCGGCACCACCCGTTTGTATTCATACCAGAAATCGAAGATGTCGCCCAACAGAAAAATCTCTTTTGCATCATGCGACACACTTTCGAGCCACTCCACAAACATTCGTTCGCGTTCTCTGCTCTTCGTCTGTTCCCCATGGCCCAGATGTGTATCCGATGCAAAATAGTACATTTTTTTTCAATTTACTGTGTTGGTTCTATTCAAGTCTTATTCAGACCCCGATTCCAATTTGGCCTTCGACTCCGACTCCGATTCCGACTTCGATTTGGCTCCGACTCCGACCCTGATTCCGGCCCCGATTCGGATTACTATTCCGCCCTCTCCGGTCACCCTAACCGCAGATTATCTCAACAGGCGAGCCACCTCTTTGTCGAGATCTTCGCCATAGATATTCTTCTTGACGATGTTACCCTCCTTGTCAAGCAGGAAGTTTGCCGGTACCGAGGTCACCGAGTAGTTGCGGACAGTGGATGAGTTGCCGCCTCTGAAATCGCAAACCGATATCCACGGCAACTGCTGTGCCTGCACGGTAGCCACCCATGCGGGTTTGCTAGAATCTACCGACACCTGATAAATCTCAAAACCTTTCTCCGCATATTTCTCGTAAAGGGCTTTCAAATCGGCATTGACATAGGGGTTGCTCTGATTTTCTATCGACCAGAAATCCAACAACACCACCTTGCCCTGCAAATCCGACAACTTATGCATCTTGCCATACATGTCTGCCATCTCCACCTCGGGCGAATTGGCCGGATTGTTCATCTTCTCACTCAACGAGTTCAACAACTCCATGCTCTGCTCGCTACGTGCGATATCGGCTTTCAGACTTGCCAGATAGGGCGAAGAGGGATAGTTCTTGGCCACCGAATCGGCCACCATGCGATAGTAAACAATATCGGAATCGCCATTAAACAGAACTTCATCATTGGGCAGACGCTGATAAAGAGCATACACGGCTGCCAACGAGCTGCTGTTGTCGATGATGAACTGCAAGTGCTGTTTCTTGATATCGTAATAGGTGTTTACATAGTTCTGTCCGGCAGCCTTGCGAGTGCTTTCGTCCAGCGCATCTATCGAATAGGCATTCATGATGGAGTCAAGACGTGCCGCACCGCCACCAAGAATATCCTTAACCTCCTTGATAAGTTGTGACTCCTCCGAGCCCTTGATGGTATAACCGTTTATCATGCCGGGGATTGAATAGATCTCCACCTTCTCGCCCGGTTTCAACAGGAGAGTGATATTTTCGTTCTTGCAGCGCAGATTGTAAAGAGTCGGCTGATTTTTGGGCAACGAGGCCTTGAATTTGAAGAAACCTTTGTTGTTGGTCAATGCAGTATCGATGATCACCGTACGCATAGGGTTCATCTGTTCGAGATAGACATTCAGCGAATCACAACCCGCGAAATTGCCGCTTATCTTAACTTTTCCTCCGTTGCAACCAGCCAACAAGGCCGCAATTGCTATTATCAAGCAGTATTTTTTCATTTATATTTTGTTAAAATGAGTCAATTAATTAACAAAGATAGTTTATTTTATTCTAAAACCGACTTTTGGGCACACTAATTTTACTCTCAGTCTTACTTAATAACGAAACCCTCCCATCGTTATTGCTCGGCAACATGGTGAAAAGAGCCTATTTATTTCTGTTTTGTGCCGCGTGACGATGATTGTTTTTCTGGTTTTTGTTGTTTTTCTTCTGGAACTGGGCCTTCTTGTTACGGCCGTTAAAGGGTTGTTTATATTCGCTTTTGATATGATTTATCGCCTCCTCATCCATGATGATACCGTTTTCGGACATACTTTTTATATCCTTTATGATCACCTCGTTGTTGGGATGCTCCTGATTGTACTCATAGCTCTTCGTGCGCATGTAACGGGCTAGGTTGTTCACCACCGCCTGCACCAACTGCTGGTCATCCGATTTCTCAATCGTTTTGATTACCGTACGCACGTTCTTGCCATAGTGCTTCATGGTGATGTCATTACCCGGATAACTCTGCTTGACGGGTTTCACGTCAAAAGACTCTCTGGTGGGCACAGGATAGGGCGAATCCACATCTAACTTGAAATCAGACATTATGAAGAGATGGTCCCACAATTTGTGAGCATATTCGGCCGAATCCCTCAACTGAGGTTGCAAATTACCCATGATGTCTATAAGTACGCGCGCCTTGCGATTACGTTCGTCACGATCCTCAATGGTGAGCAACTCATCAACCATGTCATGGATGTGTCTGCCATATTCAGGCATGAACATTTTTTTGCGATAGATATTGTAATTTTTATTCATTAATATGGTTTTTGGTACATATCAAAAGCCCTTTTAAGGATGTTCCGTCGGTGCAATCCCATGTTTGATGCGGTCCGTTCGGATTGTGTTAAAGAGCTCTGTTTGAACTTCATTTTCCTATCCTACTGCCAAAGGTTGAATATTTTCATGAGTAGAGATAGTTGTTATCTTTGAACGCAAAGAAAGTGCAAATTTTTCAATAAACAAAATTATTGCCGTTTTTCGGCCGAAAGGTGATGACGCAATTTTAAATCCTATTAACAGAGATGGCAAATATATTGGTTGTGGACTCGTCGCGAGGAGTCAGAAATAATTTAAAGGAGAGGTTGGAATATGAAGGCTACACGGTTTATGATGCCGAGAGTACCCTCTCTGCCATGAGTAGTTATCCGACCGTCAGGTTTGACCTGATCATTTGTGGCGACGGTTGTGAGCCGAGCCGTACCTCTACTCCATGGATTGTCATCTCACAAAGCAATGATGTGGAACATGCCGTGAGTGCAATGCGCGAGGGGGCAAGCGACTTTGTGGTCAAGCCCATAAACATGAATCGTCTGCTCGAATCGTTACGCACCATTCTCGGTTCCGCCTCGTCGCGTGAGCAGGAGCAGGAGGAGCATGTTGTTGCCCCCGTACGTAATCGTCCGAAACCGGAAAACATAAAAGAGATTGTCGGGCAGTCACCCCAAATCAAACATGTCAAGCGCCTCATAGACAAAGTGGCTCCAAGCGATGCCCGTGTATTGATTACGGGAGCCAACGGAACGGGAAAAGAACTGGTGGCCCGCTGGCTGCACGAGAAGAGTCATCGTAAGGGCGCTCCCTTCGTGGAGGTGAACTGTGCCGCCATCCCCTCGGAACTGATAGAGAGTGAACTGTTCGGCCATGAGAAAGGAGCCTTTACATCGGCCGTAAAACAACGTAAAGGTAAATTTGAACAAGCCTCGGGCGGCACTCTGTTTCTCGATGAGGTGGGGGATATGAGCCTGTCGGCACAAGCAAAGGTGTTGCGAGCCTTACAGGAGAACCGCATCAGCCGTGTGGGCAGCGACAAAGATATAGAGGTGGATGTGCGTGTATTGGCCGCCACGAATAAAAATCTTTTGCAGGAGATAGAACAACGCAACTTTCGCGAAGATCTTTACCACCGCCTGAGTGTGATAGTGATAAACGTTCCGCCCCTATCGCATCGCAAAGAGGATATTCCTCTGCTGATAAACTCATTTGCGACCGAGATCTGTGCCGAGCACGGGATTGCGGAGAAAGATTTTGATTCGCACGCAGTGGAGGAATTGAGCAATATGGCATGGACGGGCAACATAAGGGAGTTGCACAATGTGGTGGAACGATTAATAATATTGGGAGGAGAAAAAATCACGCAAGAAGACGTTCTCAATTATGTGTAAGAGTTGTATTTGAGTTGCAAATAAGTAGGAATAAAAAAGAAAAGGGATAAAATTTTGGATAATTTAGTGAAATCAATTACTTTTGCCCCTCGAAAGAGTTGGTTCCGTAGCTCAGTTGGATAGAGCAACAGCCTTCTAAGCTGTGGGTCGTGGGTTCGAATCCCGCCGGAATCACAAGTGCAATGCGCAACAAGAAAGCCACTCGCAAGAGTGGCTTTTGTTGTTAGAGTGACTATGGGAGCTTGCTCACGAATAGTCGCTCTTATAACAAAAGTTGCCGTACATAGTACGGCTTTCTTGTTGCACATTGCCGAGGACTCCAAGGGAAAGACGAGCGAAGTGGCGCGGTAGCAGAACGTAGCGAAGTCAATTCCGCCTTAATACACAATCTCAACCTTTACTCCAAGATTATAAGCTTCGGATATGGTTTCAATATCCTTCTTCTTGTCTCCGGTAGAGGTACAAGTCATAACATACCATCCCTGACCAAGAGGCTTCTGTCTACTACCGTATTTTTTATCTATAGTATTGGAAATCAAAGGTATCTTGCATCTAATTAGCCCTAGTGATCTAACTTTTCCGACTCCAACATATTGTATAAATTCAATCAATGAGTCCGTAGCACTAGCATTCTCTATCACTCTCCCATTCGGTAATAAAATACGTAAATTTGTTTTTGGTGATTTTGATCCAAAAGCTTTCTGTGATGAAGTTTTATGCTCCACCTCTGGATCTGGCTCAATAACCTTTGCATCAGGCAACTCATTAACAAAACTACGCTTACGGGTGAGTTTTACACTTATGGGTGCATTAGGAGAGTACTCTACAACAAGCACCAAATCTCGTTGTACGGGAGATAATGCAGGCTCTATTGTTTCTCGAATGATTGGTAAAATTTCATTCTTAATAATTTTCTCCTCTAATTCACTCACTTGATTAAGCAAATCTTCATTAAGAACTAAACCCTCTGAATTTAGGGTTTGCATTGCTTTGTATAGTTGGTCTAATCTTGACATAGTGCACATGTTATTGTACCTAATTAAGACAAAGATAATAAAAATATTATTCCCAGCCAAATTCTGCGGGTTACGCACTTTGCAATCCGATAAAATCGGGTGAAATCCGATGCAATTCTCCTCGCCCGACAATTCCAATCCCAAACGAAGAGAGCCAAGTGTGACCAACTTTTACATTTTCAGAGCGAGGTTACAAATTCTGTGCAGATAACTTGCGTGTTCCAAAGTGTGATGTTATGTTTGCAGTGTATAAAACGCTTTGCCACAGCGCATTGCATCGTTTTAAGCAAATTTGCAACGCTGTGCAAAATACAAAAAAAACGAACATAACATAAACTATTGCACCTATGGATAAAAGTACATTCTCGATTCTCTTTATTATGCAGAAGGGCAAGCCAAACGCCGAAGGCAACGCACCCATCTTTGCACGCATTACAATCAATCACCAAATGACACATCTTGCAACGCGCTACCTCACGCAGATTGACGATTCACATTGGTTGCTTGATACAATGGTATGTAATTATGTCGGCATCGGTCGTTTTGTTTTGGGACTCTCGGGAGATATCAAAATCCTCACACCTGAATTTGAGGAATATATCATTAAACGTGCAGAAGAGATATATAATAGATATTTAATTTCTACTATTGTAGATCACGACACCCGCAGGGCTTGACCTTGGTTGAAAAGAACACGAGTTACCGGTGGTTTGGAGAAGTCGGTTGCGGAGTTGTTATGTCATTTCCCATAGAGTGTTTTTAGGTAATAAATCATAAAAAAGGGAGTGCGAATTACACTCCCTTAATCTAAACAAACAGCCAAACTGTTTTTTATACTTTTATTCCTGGTTGATGAATATCAAATCATCTATATCATAACCTCGTCTACTGAGGCGCAGCAGAACACCCTCCAACATTTCAGGATCCATCTGATTGTCTCGCGACAGCACCCACAAATATTTCGGCGACGACGAACCGATAACGGCATACTCATATTCAGGCCCCACATCCATCACTATATATTTGCTCGGGAAAAGGAAAAATTTCACATTCAGCTCGCCGTTTCCACTATTATCTTCGGCCCATGCTATTCCTTTCAGCTCCTTCTTTTTGCCGTGTTTCACACCGCGATTGATAACATCTATCTTACCGTCGGGACGCATCTTGTAATGAGCCGTCACCTTGTCCATGTCGCGTTCAAAGAAGTGGTCGTAACGCGCCAACTCATACCAGTCTCCCATGAAAAGATCCAGATCCAACACCTCCACCGGAGTATTGTCGGGTTGATTCTCTTTTTTGCGTTTGTCGCTACCGAATGCCGCCACAATCGTTGCCAGCAGCACCATAAGAAATGTTTTTGCCATAATTTTATTTCATTTAGTTTTTATACTCCATGAATCATGGCAAAAAGAGTGCCTGACTGCCCGTCGCTCGCCATCCGCACGAAAAAAGGGAGGGGATTGTTTCATGACAAACAATCCCCTCTTGCAGATATATATTTGAACGAATGTGAATTTGTTCCTTTTTATTAACTGCACTTGCTCCATCCGCATGAGTTGCAGGTCGGGCAACCATTCTGGTAGACCAGCGTATCGGCGCCGCAATTCGGACATTTACGTTTCGATTTGGTTCCGTCCGAGATATACTGTTTCAACGCACGCTCCACACCGTTTTTCCATGTGTTGATGGCCTCGCTGTCAAGACGCAGACCCTCGATAAGGCTCACTACGTCCACAATGGGCATTCCGTTACGCAACACACCCGAAATAAGTTTCGCATAGTTCCAGAACTGCATATCGAACATATGTGAAATACCACCCACCGTATTGGGATAACCATACTTATCTATATACTGGAAGTCATAACGCGAGTTACCACTCTCATCACGGTTCTTGATGATGCAACCTTTTGTGATTGATTTGGGCACATAGATTGTTTCGGGATCCAACTGACCGGTAAAAATCTCATACGGACGGTCGTTGTACTTACCCACGAAGGCAATCCACTCCTCCTTGCCGTTCTTGAAACGAACGATGTCGGCATCCAATGATCTGGGGCGTTCGATGGGCGGTTTGTACTCACCCGAACCGCTGCTCTTCTTGGTATCAACCAACACGCCCGAACGCGAACCGTCACGATATACCGTAATACCTTTACATCCGCACTCCCATGCTGCCAGATAAACCTTGGCTACAACCTCTTCCGAGATATTGTTGGGCAGGTTTACGGTCACCGAGATAGAGTGGTCCACCCACTTCTGAATAGCACCCTGCATCTTCACCTTTGCCACCCAGTCGATATCGTTGGCCGTAGCCTTGTTGTAAGGCGACTGTGCCACCAACTCGTCGAGTTCTCTCTCCGACAAATCGTTCAGACGGCTCATATCGAAACCGGTAACTTCCAACCATTTCACAAATTTGTGATGATATACGAAGTACTCCTCGAAGCAATCGCCCACATCATCTCTGTAAGATACTTTTACATTCTGATCCGACGGATTGACCTTGCGACGACGTTTGTAGACGGGTCTGAACACGGGCTCGATACCCGATGTGGTTTGTGACATGAGAGAAGTGGTTCCCGTGGGTGCTATGGTAAGCATAGCCACATTACGACGACCATACTCCACCATCTCCTCATAGAGAGCCGGATCGGCCTCTTTGATTCGTTCTATCATGGGGTTGCCCTGCTCTTTAAGCGGGTCGTACATGGGGAACGCGCCACGTTCGCGGGCCATCTGCACCGATGTGCGGTAAGCCTGCAAAGCCAATGTCTTCTGCACCTCGACAGCGAAATCGATAGCCTCGTCGGTTCCGTAAATAAGACCCAGAGCTGCCAACATATCGCCCTCTGCGGTAATACCAAGACCTGTACGACGACCCTTCACTGCCTTCTCGCGAATCTTCTCCCAAAGCGACATCTCCACGCGACGGATATCCAGTTCCTCGGGATCAAGGCTGATTTTCTTATGAATAGCCTCAACCTTTTCGAGTTCCAGATCAATGATGTCGTCCATCATTCTCATTGCGTAACCCACGTGGAGTTTGAATTTATCGAAATTGAAGCGAGCCTCCGGAGTGAACGGATTCTCCACATAGCTGTAAAGATTCAACGCCAACAGACGGCAGCTGTCATACGGACAGAGAGGAATCTCGCCACAGGGGTTGGTAGAAACGGTTCTGAAACCCTCGTCTGCATAGCAATCGGGAATAGACTCTCTGATAACCGTATCCCAGAACAGACAGCCGGGCTCCGCACTTTTCCATGCGTTGTGGATAATCTTATCCCACAAAGCCTTGGCATCTATATCCTGCTCAAACATCGGTTTATCCGAATCGATGGGGAACTGCTGGTGATACTTCTCGCCACTGACAACGCAACGCATAAACTCGTCATCAATCTTTATCGAAACATTGGCACCGGTCACTTTACCCTGCACCGTTTTTGCATCGATGAAACGCTCGGCATCAGGATGTTTGATAGAGAGTGACAACATCAAGGCACCGCGACGGCCATCCTGAGCCACCTCACGGGTTGAGTTTGAATATCTCTCCATGAAAGGAACAATACCGGTAGAGGTCAACGCACTGTTGAGCACAGGGCTACCGGTGGGACGCAGGTGTGACAAATCGTGACCCACGCCGCCGCGACGCTTCATCAACTGCACCTGCTCCTCATCTATTCTTACGATACCACCGTAAGAGTCAGCCGGTTTTTTATGTCCGATAACGAAACAGTTAGACAGTGAGGCAATCTGGAAATTGTTGCCTATACCAGTCATGGGACCTCCCTGAGGGATGATATATTTGAACTCTTTGAGCAGTTCGAAAACATCATCACTGCTCATCGGGTTGGGATAATTTGATTCGATGCGTGCAATTTCGTCTGCAATACGGCGATGCATCTGGTCAGGAGTCATCTCATAGATTCTGTTGAACGAATCTTTCAGAGCATACTTGTTCACCCATACCATTGCTGCCAAATCGTCGCCCTTGAAATATTGTTTCGTGGCGGCGAGTACGTCTTCGTACTTAAACTCCTGCGGAGTAGCGGCGGATTCTTGTCCCTCTTTCATTTTCGGATAATAGTTTTATGCGTATGTTATTGATTTTCAGGCAAAGGGACGTTCGATTGAAACGCCCTCGATTTGAGTACAATTTTAGTGCATATTTTGCGATTCGTATCCGAAAATCGAAACGGTTTATTAACAAAATTTCAACAATTTCGTTAATCCCTTATCAGACTATTATTTGACAATGGTTACCGCTATTTTTTCCACCTTTCCGCCCACCGGCGGAGCCAACTTTGCAACCTTCACACGACACGTCTTCACCTGCGGAAACTCCTCCTTCACACTCTCTCCTATGCGCCATGCGACATTCTCAATTATATCCGAAGCGACAGCCATCTGGGCCCTAACCAGTTCATAAACCGCCACATAGTTCACACTTGACGACAAATCGTCATATTGTGCCGCATCTCCAATCTCGGCATCCAGAGACAAATCAACTCTGAATCGGTTTCCGACCAACTTCTCCGTATCATAACATCCATGGTTGGCATGGAACTCCATATTCTCCAAATCTATCGTAACTATCATTTCTTTTTTATCTGGCGGGATGACAGGGATCCTTTACTAATCCGCCCATCACCCAAATGAAAACAAAATAAAACTAAACATCAAGCGTCAATGATTGACACGGGAGATTTATAATATGTATGTGCCGTCGGCTATCTTCTCTGCCCTTTCGCGAATATCATCCCAAACCTTCTCGTCAAGTGTGGTGCCCACCACCTCAATCACTCTGCCTGCCGTCACCGCACCAAGTGTTCCGCACTGACGGAGTGACCATCCGCGACACATACCCGCCAAAAATCCGCCGGCAAAAAAGTCGCCCGCACCCGTAGTATCCACTCTCACACACTCCTCCATGATGCCTACTCTCACACACTCCGCACCTCTCTTTATCAGTGCGCCATTCTTGCCCACCTTCACAACGGCAATCTCGCACATCTCACCGATGAACTCAACCGCTTTCTCGGCATCCATGCCACCGCTTATGATTCTTGCCTCATCCTCGTTGGCGAACACAATGTCTATTCCGTCGCGAATCAATGCCAGCAGGAACTCTCTGTTCTCCTCCACCACATTGAAACTCGCAAGGTCGATGGCCGTTTTCAATCCGCACTCACGCGCCACCTCAACCGTACGGCTCACCGCCTCGTGGTTCTGCACCTGATAACCCTCAACATAGAGCAGGTCGAAACCCTCAAACAACGCCTCACTCACATCCTCGGCCGAGTACTCCACCGCAGCACCCAGACAGGTGACCATGGTGCGTTCTCCATCGGGCGACACCAGCGACAGACAGTGACCCGACTCATTCTCTCCCTTGAAGATGAGTGGTTTTATATTCTGATCCACCAAAGCCTGTTCAAAGAACCGACCCGTTTCGTCACGTCCCACCTTGCCGATAAGACCGCACTCCACGTTCAGTTGTGCCAAGGCACGAATGGTGTTGGCTGCCGAACCGCCCAGCGATTTCTTCTGCGGCAGATTTTTTATTTCGTCATGATCAAAAATTTCGGATTGTTTCGCGTTGTCCACAAGAAACATTCCCGCCTTTGCCAAGCCGAACTCGGCCAGCACATCATCATTTTTGAGGGTAATGACCATGTCGGTCAGTGCATTACCCACTCCTACAATTCTCTTCATTTATCTCTTTTGGTCTGTTTTACTATCTCTCTATTTGTCCTGCCAGATGAGGGCCGCCGCACCAAGTATGGCCGCATTGCCTCCATCCACTCCCGACGGCAGAATCTTCACCTTATCCCTGTAATTACGCAGCAGATAGTGTTCCATGTAACGTTTCGTAGGTTCCAGAATCAGGTTGCCCGCCGCGGCCAATCCGCCGAACAGGAAAATCGCTTCGGGCGAAGTGACCGCCACTGCCATGGCCAATCCGAATCCCAACCAGTGACCCGTAATCTCAAAAGCCTCCATGGCCACCGCATCTCCCTTCACTGCCGCATCATATATCGCTCGCGAATCGAGTTGCTCGACCGGAATCTCCCTCAACGACGAGTCCTTCGAGGGATCGGCCAACATCTCCAACACCGTATTCCTTATTCCCGTGGCCGACGCATATTTTTCAAGACAACCCCTGTTGCCGCAGGTACACATGCGACCATCGCGCTCCACAATGACGTGTCCCAATTCGCCGGCACCTCCGTCATGACCATAGATCAACTCTCCGTTGGCCACAAAGCCGCTGCCCAGTCCCGTACCCAGAGTGATGACGACAAAATCCTTCATTCCGCGCGCACCACCGAAACACATCTCTCCGATGGCTGCAGTATTGGCGTCGTTGGTACCGCGCACAAGAGTGTCGGGGAAACGGTGTCGTATCATTTCGGCCATGGGTATAATCTCCATTCGATCGCCGGTCTGACGATCTTTCCAAAAAAGATTGGCAGGTTTTTCAATGCACCCCGTATGGTAAACCATATTGGGCGCACCAATGCCGATACCCACAAGTTCACAATCCGCAACCGATCCGACAAGTTTTTCTATATTGTCACAAATGGTGCCCACATAGTCGTCAATATACTCAAACTCACGAGTTTTGAAGCCCAGCGTGGCAACACACTCTCCCTGTGCATCCACCATTCCAACCACCGTATTGGTGCCACCTATGTCCACACCTATCGCATATCGTTTCATACGCCTATTATTTTCTTTATAATTGGTGTAAAAATAATGTTTTTTTGATGTACTGCAAAAATATCGACTTTTTGAGGTATATTTGCGGAAAGTATAATTAAGAGAGCCATATGTACAGTTTTTCGGAAATCAGCAGAGAGCTGAACAAATACATCGATACACTTGACCTCTCGGGAGATCCCCAGAGTCTGTATGAACCCATCAAGTATTCGCTTGAAGGAGGAGGCAAGCGCCTTCGCCCCATGCTCACCATTCTCGCCTGCAACATCTTTTCCGAGAATCCTTATTCGGCTCTTCCCGCAGCTGCCGCAATAGAGGTTTTCCATAACTTCACACTGCTGCACGACGACATCATGGACAATGCCGCCGTAAGACGTGGCAAACCGTCGGTGTTCAACAAATGGGGACAGAACTCGGCCATCCTCTCGGGCGATGCCATGGTCATCTGTGCCTACAAACTGCTCTATCAGACCCCGACCGAGTATCTGGCGTCGGTGTTGAGCTGTTTCAACTATATGGCTCTGGCCGTATGTGAGGGCCAACAGTATGACATGGAGTTTGAGTCGCGTGACGATGTGACCATCGAGGAGTATATCGCCATGATAGACAAAAAGACTGCCGCCCTCGTTGTGGGTGCAACGATGATCGGTGCGATAACCGGCGGCGCCGAGAAACACAACTGTCAGAAACTGCTCACCTTTGCCACCGAGTTCGGCCTCGCCTTCCAGATTCAGGACGACCTGCTCGACGCTTACGGCACGGAAGAACAACTCGGCAAACGCATCGGTGGCGATATCGTGGAGAACAAAAAGACATTCCTCACCATCACCGCACTCCAAAAGGCCGACAAAGCAAAGAAAAAAGAGATTCTCGACCTACTGGCCGACAAACAGATGGCTAACGAGGAAAAAATATCACGCATGATTGCCATCTACGACGAACTGGACATCAAGACCTTGACCGAGAATGAGATCAACACCCGTTTTGACAAGGCGTTGGCGGCTCTTGACTCAATAGATGTGGCGGCCGAACGTCTGGAACCGATGAAAGATGTGGCACGCAGTCTGCTCAACAGAAAAAGATAAAAGAGAAAGTGGAAATAAAGAGAAGCGACATAGAGATAATGGCTCCGGTGGGGTCTTACGAATCGTTGATGGCGGCGATAGAGGCAGGTGCTGACTCGATATATTTCGGAGTCGGCAAACTGAACATGCGTTCCCAGTCATCAGCCAACTTCACCCTCGACGACCTCGGCCAGATAGTATCCATAGCCAAAGAACACGGACTCAAAACCTATCTGACCGTCAATACGGTGGTGTATGACGAGGAGGTTGAGGATATGCACGCGGTGGTACAAAGAGCCAAGAGCGAGGGAGTGGATGCACTCATCATGTCGGATCAGGCAGCCATAATGTATGCCCACAGCGAGGGCATGGAGGTGCATATCTCCACCCAGCTGAACGTTTCAAATACCGAAACGGTGCGATTCTTCTCGCAATGGGCCGATGTGGTGGTTCTGGCGCGCGAGTTGTCGCTGACACAGATTGACAGAATACATAAAAACATAGAGAAAGACAATATCTGCGGTCCGAGAGGCGAGCAGGTAAAGATAGAGATGTTCGCCCACGGCGCAATGTGTATGGGTATCTCAGGCAAGTGTTACCTGAGTCTGCACGACAACGGCTGTTCGGCCAACAGAGGCGCCTGCCGTCAGATATGTCGCCACAGTTACGAACTGCACGACCGCGACACAGGTGCCGTAATACGTACCGACGGTCAATATCTGCTCTCGCCGAAAGATTTATGCACCATAGAGTTCCTGGATAAGTTCATCGAGGCGGGTGTGAGAGTACTCAAAATAGAGGGCAGAGCCCGTTCGAGTGAGTATGTCAAACGAGTAGTGGGCTGTTATGACGAAGCCCTCAAAGCATTGGAAGAGAGAACATATACGGAGGAGAAGAAAGCCGCCTGGGTAGAACGCCTTTCTACGGTATTCAACAGAGGTTTCTGGGGCGGCTACTATCTTGGCAAGCCCGTTGTGGAGTTGAGCAAGAACTACGGCTCGGCCGCCACGATGCGCAAGGTATATGTTGGTAAGGTGACCAATGTATTCAAGAAGATAGGCGTGGCCGAGATTCTGGTTGAGGCGGCACCGCTGGAAAAGGGACGCAACATCTTCATCACGGGTAAGACAACCGGCATGGTTGAGTTTACGGCCGATGAGATATATGTGGCCGAGAACCCGACCGACCGCGCACCGCAGGGATGTTACTGCTCGGTGAAGGTGCCTTCGTTGGTACACAGAGGTGATAAACTATATAAAGAGGTTCCCGCCTCGGAGGTGGAGACTCAATAAGAGAAGGAGTGAAACGTTTTTGGTACATATTGATTGCAGGAATGTTGTTGATGTTGGGCATCGACAGCAAGGAACTCTCGTACCATTCAACGAACGAATCGGAACATATATCCCAAAGCGAGTTGTCGGACTCTCTGCATATAGCAGAAAGAACCGAGATGGAGTTTGCATTGGCAGGCGAGCCTATGCAGATGGCCCGACAGGAGAATGTGCGTTCGGCAAATAATTACCGTACCGTTTCGCAACGCAACCATCACAACTACACTCAGAATCATCCCAATCACAATTACAGGAATAAATCCAATCACAATAATAACAGTATAACAAATTCTGTTCAGTCATCCGACTATGGCAGGGTGAGTCTGCCCGTTTCGTTGCGCATAGCCGCAGTGGATCGTCATGTATTCCTCCTGCATCACATTCTTATTTAACATCTTTTTTCATTATTCATTCTCGCAACTGGCGTGGCGAATTATGACCAATGGAAGTCATTCGCTGTATCTTTTGTTCCGGTGCGGGAAGAAGGGCGGTAAACGAACTCGGCATTAATGACTCTGTTGCCGAGAGTGTTTGCGTATTGCCATACAAACAAAAGAATCCGTCAAAACGGTGGGTAATTGATCATAGCATACATGCTGTGACGGCATTGTGCATGGTTGTGCATGCCAAACAATCAGCACCCCGAAAGTACGGATATCCCAAAGAGAATATATAAATGAATAAAAATGTAAAAAAGATGAACAAAAAACTTATAGACAAACAGATATACAAATTAGAACAAGTTGGCAAAAAATTGAATATAGATATCCGTTACCTTCTCGGCATAGTGATCAGTACGGCATTCCTGGCATTGGCAAAAGTGCCGTTCGTGGCACAGAGTGATTGGTTGAATGCCATATGTGTGGCCATCGGTTGGTGCGGAGCCGCAGGTTTGGTAAGCATGATTCTCTATGTTCTGATTGGCGACTGCCACAGACTCTTCCTCAAAACCACAGGCAGCGAAATGGAACGTTGCGAGGTGAATTTCGAGGCCGCTGAGATAAATACGGTGGCGGCAAAATTGGAGAGTGGCGATTTCCAGGGTCTGTTGTCAATTCCCCGCAGTTTCTCACCCAACTATTTGTTGGTGGTCTATCGCAGTCAGGACAACGGTATTGTCATTGCCCAGCTGGTGGACAACAGCGGTCTTTCACAGCGTCCGCTTACCGACATCAAGATCTATGAGAAAGGTGAGAGCAACTTCCCCGACAATGTGGAATCACTCACCCGTTTCTTCTATTAATACCGCCTCACTCTAAAAGGCTATCATAAACAATCATACGAGAACAAAACTATGGAAGCAGAGAACAAATATCCGCAGCATATAGATAAGGCTATTTATAAGGTGAGTGAAGAGATAGTACCTCGCCGCAAAAATATAGTAATCCCCGCCATCACTGCCCTTGCAGGAGTGGCCCTGCTGGTTCTTTCATCGTCACTTGGCAAGACGGAGAGCAACGCAAATCTGGCAAGTTCCACCTTCTTTTTCGGACTTACAGTATTGGTTGTCGGAGCAGTCATAATGATTGCACGCCTCATGAAGAAAGAAGGATTCCCCTATCATCTGCCCTCACGCAGCCGCATGACCGAGCAGGTGAATTATTTCGATGCCACAAAACGCAGTCTCGTCATGGACCTCTTCAATCGCAACGACCTGGACGGACTTGACAAACTATCAACCGAAAATCCCTCTCCGTTGATGATGATCAGTTATCGTACAGCGAACCGGAAGGTGACCGTGATGCAGATTCATGAGTATGTACCCCATCGTTATGTGCCGGCCAGCACAACGATGTTACACAAAAAATAGTTCCATTGTACATAGTCGGGTTTTGCAGCAACCGGATGTGTACTTCGCAGTGGGGCGTTTCTCCATTTCGCCCCACTTATAAAAATCCCGAGAACAAAAGTTGTTCTCGGGATTTCCTTTTTCTTGTCGGCCTATGTACTAATCGTTGTTTCCGTACAGATCGAGAGTTCCCTGTTCCACACGGTGAAATATCTCCGCCAGCTTTCCTATCACCGGCGAAATGGTGGCCACCACATCTTCACTCACCTCGCGCTTCGACTCATCGCCCTTGATGCGGTACAGCATCACACCGTACAATGCACGGAAACACAACTCTATGTCCGAAATGCCGTCCTTAGCTATCACGATTCTCAGTCGCGGCAACTCCTCGGCCAACTTCTCAAACATCTTTTTATACTCCTCGCCCACAGGCAGCGACATCAACTGTTGATGCAGTTGTTGCAGCGAACCTATCAAGTGCAACGTGTGGGTCATGTGTCCCGAGTTCTCCTTGCCCTCCTGTTTGAGCAGACCGCCCAACTCGACATACCAACCCAGCAGAGTCTGTTTCTGCTGCGGATTCAGGTCGTGTGGTGCCACAAGAGTATCAAAAATGGCCTTCGTATCGAAACGCAAGGCACGCAACAAATCCTCCAACTGCCACAAATAGAGTATATACTCGGCAATGTTTTCGTGTCGTTTTTTCTGTGCTATAAACATATCATCAATCAAATAATCGTTCCTTAATCAACCTCATCAAATCATCCGTCACAGTCCGTTCCGTTTCGGTATGTGCCACCCCGGAGAGGACCTCGGTCAGCGTGTCGGGCATAAAAACACAACCGCGCAACGACTCTTTCAAACGGTCGAACACCGCCACTTCAAGCGAATCGGTAAATATCTCACACTCCTCAATAACCCCCTTGCGCACATCGAGCAACACCTCCGCACCGCCCCACGGATAGCGTCCCGCAACACGGCACGAGAATGTGGCCGACGTATTGTACAACCAACTCTCCGACGAGTATTTCTGTTTCATCTCCTCTATCTGCCCCAACTCGTTCTCATCAGGACAAATCAACTGCGGCTCCACTCCGTACTCCTCCACAAAACTCTCTTTCAAAGCCTCCTTCATTCGTTCCACATTGATGCTCTCGTCCAACTCGGCAAGATTCACCACACGCGAACGCACCGAACTCACACCCTTGCTCTTCAACTTGTCGGGAGCCACATTCAGATAGCGATTCATCACCGCCACATCGGTGCGGATGAGTATCGTACCATGGTGATAACATCTCTTCACTCCCTCATAGAAAGCGTTGCCCGAGAATTTACGTCCGTCAATACAGATGTCGTTGCGGCCTGTCTTCTCCGCATTCAGCCCCAGACGTCGCACCGCGCCAATAATCACATTCAACTGACGTTCGACCGAGTAGTTCTCTTTGGCGGCGATAAAGGTAAAATTGAGATTTCCCGCATCGTGATAGACGGCTCCGCCACCCGAATGGCGTCGGGCAGGATATCCGTTATCCTCATTCAGCCGCACCACGTTGCACTCGTTCCAGATATTCTGATTGCGCCCCACAACCACCGTACGTTCGTTGCGCCAGAGGTACATTATCACCTCATCATCGCCCACACGATTGTACAGCCACTCCTCCAATGCCAGATTGACATACGGATTCAGCACATCGCTCTCAAAATATCCTGTCTTTTTTATCATATCAGTTCATTTTGTGCCACAAAACCACAATCTTTCTTCGAGCTTCGTCGCCATCGCCCCCGAAATCACTACAAATCAAGAGGGATTACAGAGAAAGAGGTCTTTGCTTTTGCATATGAATTTCCGGGATTCAGATTGACAAAACCTCCAAACTTGAAGTATCGTCCGTCTTTGGAGAAAATTATGTCATAACGAAATCCGCTCGGATTCGGGTCCGAAACAATCGTATAAACACTCTCCTTGCCATCAATGGTATATTGCGGAAGATCCTCCAACGTCAGGTCTTGATAATAGCCCTCATAATCGCCTATATTATAGGCCTGATCTGCATGTTCGATGAGTTTATCCACATACTTCTCCATATATTTAAGACTCGGTTTCTCATACTCGGTCTCAAATCCGAAATAGACACCTTCGTCATTCTTGCCATCGGGATAGAAACCGAAAAACTCCACATAATCTCTCGGCTGCTCTACATTGGGAAGTCCGAACAAATCCCACGGGAAAGTCTCCCACTCCTCAATTTTCTTTCCACCGCTACAAGCCGTCAAAACAGAAACGGCCACAATAATAGCAACAAACAATGTTTTCTTCATAACTCCTGATAAAATAGTTTGTCACAAATGTAGTAAAAAATCTCTATCTGCCATCCTCCCCAACCTTGCCCGACCTGCAATCATCCGCCCTCTCACATAAAAAAACGGGAATCTTTGGTTATCATGAAGAAAAGTATTAATTTTACGGATACTTTTGACGAAAAAGACAATAACCGACAAAGATATAACAACAAAAATCTAACATAAAAACACACTGACAACATGAACGTAGAAATCGTAAAAGAGAAATTTGCAGAACATTTCTCACCAGAAGGCGAACTCTATGCCTCTCCCGGAAGAATCAATCTCCTTGGCGAACACACCGACTATAACGGTGGTTTCGTATTCCCCGGCGCAATAGACAAAGGCATCGTAGCAAAGATAAGAAAGAACGGCACCGACAAGGTACGTGCCTATGCAGTGGATCTTGACTCATTCTCGGAGTTCGGTCTGGAAGAGGATCAGGCTCCCAAGGAGAGTTGGGCAATGTATATCTTCGGAGTATGTCGCGAGATTCAGAAACGCGGCGGCAAACTCGAAGGTTTCGACACCGCATTCTCGGGCGATGTGCCTCTGGGAGCAGGCATGTCATCTTCGGCAGCCATTGAGAGCACCTTCGCATTTGCACTGAACGATATGTTCTCTTGCGGTATAGACAAATTCGAATTGGCAAAGATAGGTCAGGCAACCGAGCATAACTATTGCGGAGTGAAGTGCGGTATCATGGATCAGTTCGCATCTGTATTCGGCAAGAAAGGCAGCCTTATCAGACTCGACTGCCGTTCATTGGAGTACAAATATTTCCCCTTCGAGCCGAAAGGTTACAAACTCGTTCTGCTTGACTCGGCAGTGAAACATGAGTTGGCAAGTTCGGCCTACAATCAGCGTCGCGAAAGCTGCGAGAAGGTGGTTGCCCTCATTCAGCAGAAAGGCCACACCGAGGTTGAGTTGTTGCGTGACGTGACCATAGAGATGCTTGACGAGATCAAAGACCAGATCACAGAAAAAGATTACATCCGTGCCAAATATGTCATTGACGAGATTCAGCGAGTATTGGATGTGTGCGACGCATTGGAACGTGCCGATTTCGACACCGTTGGTCAGAAAATGTACGAAACTCACCACGGCATGAGCAAACTTTATGAGGTAAGTTGCGAGGAGTTGGACGTACTGAACGACATTGCCAAGGAGTGTGGCGTTACCGGTTCACGCGTTATGGGTGGCGGCTTCGGCGGTTGCACCATCAACCTCGTGAAGGAGGAACTTTATGACAGTTTCATCGCTACGGCAAAACAGAAATACTCGGCACAGTTCGGTCACGAACCCAAAGTATACGACGTAGTCATCAGCGACGGTTCACACAAGATTATTTAACAAACCGTTCAGGGCAGCACATTCCGAAACATTGTGTGGAATTGTACTCCCTGAGTTGACCGTTTTTCAATGCACAACAACAAGGAGCAGTTCATTGCGAACTGCTCTTTTTTTGTTCAGATCACTAAAAACCAGACAACCCTCCGTGTAATATCGCTCAATTCTTTTGTGTGATTTTTGATTATTTACCCACTTTTTTCTACATTTATGGGTAAATTACACGAAAACTATGGAAGGGAAAATATTGATTAAAGGTATTCTGCTCAATGATTCAAAGAAAGACATCCTCATTGAGAATGGTAAAATAGCCCGAGTGGCCGACAAGGTGGAGGTGGCGCAGGAGGAGCAATGCAAAGTGATAGACGGAACGGGCAAGGCCGCCATCCCGGGATTCGTGAATATGCACACCCATTCGCCCATGACCCTCATGAGAGGCTATAACGAGGATGCCAAACTGATGGACTGGCTGCATAGCATCTGGGCCGTAGAGGCACGTCTGGACAAGGAGCAGATATATTGGGCCACCAAGCTGGCTTGCGTGGAGATGATAAAGACCGGAAC
>JAGBHS010000099.1 GCA_017935385.1 Tidjanibacter sp. | reverse complement strand
TTTAGCTCGAACAGAAGATCTTTGGTGTTGTATAGCTTTACGAGTTTCTCTTGGCTCTCGGTACGGGCTTTGACGACAATGCCTCCATTGCCATACACGATTGCATCGCCCAGTGAGGCGGGTGAGGCAATGCCTTTCGAGAAAATCTGCTCAATCACGTCGGGCGAGATGTGGCCATATTTCGCATAGTAGTCCAACAAGGCATTCACTCTTGACTCGAAATGTTTGATGTCGTCATCCGTGCCTATGGCTTTCAGGGTGCTGCCGCGCGCAATGATTTTCAGCTTGGGCATCATGGCGCCGAGTTTTTCGAGATTGACATTGGCCGTACCGTAAAAGTCCAACAGGTCTATTCCTTCAATATATATGTTTCTTTCTGCCATTTTCTTTTCTGTTATTGCTCGTGACGTATGTGGTCGTCGTTGCTGGAAGACTCCATTTTAACAAAGATACTTAATTTCCTTCTCTTTTGAAATTTTTATTTCATATAATATTTGCGCCCATGTTTTTTTGTTGGAACGATCAGTTTTTTTTGAAGAAAAGCTTTTGTGGGGCGCACTGCTGACATTACTACTTCCTGCAATCCATCTCTCCCTGCAAATTTTTTTTTGAAGAAAATACATTGGTATGAAATGAAAAAAACGGTCGGAGAATCCTCCGACCGTCTGAATCTTACAAAGTTCCTTCTGCTTTTAGAACATGAAACCAATGCTGTAACTCCAATAGTTGAAGTCTACGTTCGGGAAATCGCTGTCCTTGAAGCAACCGTGATATCTCAAATCCAAAGTGATTTTGTTGAGCAAATCGACACCTGCACCTGCCGCCCAACGTACCGGCAGACTCTCCTCATCTGCCGAACTCGAAACGTTGAATACAGGACCTGCATTCAGACGCAAACCAAGTATACGTCCCGAACCGATCTGTGCGCCGACCATGATGGGGAAATCCAACTTTTTGAGTGTGATGTCTTTCAATTCCATAGGATCAAATGAATCCATAAAAGAGTACTGAGCCTCAGGCTGAATGTATATGGGCAATACGGGTACGTTGAATTTCAGAGATAATTTCATGAAGTAACCCGTACCGGCTTCATCCATAAGTGTTTTGTCGGGTACATCAAGACTTGCATTGGTCATACCTGCACCGATACCTAAACGCAGAAGTTTTGCATCGTTGTTCTCAGCCGCTGCCGTCAAAGTAACGATTGCGAGCAATAATGTAATAACTGTCTTTTTCATAATACTAAATTTTGAATGGGTTAAAATTCCTTAATCACAAATCTAATGAAAAAATATGAATTTTTAAATATTTTTCTCTCGTTGATTGTGAAATAGTCTTTTGATTAGTTCCTTCTTATCATGAATTCAAATAAATTTGGGCGATCATTGAGATATTCATACTCAATATTGTGCTTCTCCATGCGTTTCATCAACGCCTTGAAATCATCTCTGTTCTGTAACTCCATGCCGATCAGGACGGGGCCTTTCTCGCGATTGGTCTGTTTGCGATAATCGATCAGGGTTATTTCGTCGGTCGGACCGAGTATGTTTGTCGTGAAATTCCTTAATGCGCCTGCACGTTGCGGCAACTGAATCATGAAATAGTGTTTCAATCCTTCGTACAACAACGAACGTTCCTTGATGTCCTCCATTCTTACGATGTCGTTGTTGCTGCCACTTATGACGCAGACCACGTTTTTGCCTTTTATCTGGTCGCGGTAGTAGTCCAATGCGCTGATGCTCAATGCTCCCGCAGGTTCCACTACAATTGCATCAAAGTTATATAGGTCGAGAATTGTCGAACAAACCTTGCCTTCCGGAACAACAACTATGTCGTCAAGCACCTCGCGACAGATGTTGTATGTCAGGTCGCCCACACGTTGAACGGCTGCTCCGTCAACAAATTTGTCTATCTCTTCAAGGCCGGTCACTTCGCCACGTTCGAAAGATAATTTCATGCCTGCTGCACCTGCCGGCTCCACGCCTATGATTTTGGTGTGGGGTGACATCTGTTTGAACACACTGCCTATGCCCGATGCAAGACCTCCTCCTCCGATGGGAATGAAGACATAGTCGATGGCCGAATTGCTTTGTTGTAATATTTCGAGCCCGACGGTTCCCTGTCCCTCAATGATTTGCGGGTCGTTGAAGGGTGCGATGAAAGTCTTTCCTTCGTTGCGGCATGCATCCTCGGCAGCATCGTTGGCCTGATCGAAAGTGTCACCTTTCAGTACCACCTCAATCTGGTCGCCACCGAACATCTGCACTTGATTTATTTTTTGTTTCGGAGTGGTTACCGGCATGAAAATCTTGCCTTTGATGCCCAGTTTGTTACATGAGAACGCTACTCCTTGCGCATGGTTGCCGGCACTTGCACAGACGATTCCGCACTCCATCTGTTCCGGAGTGAGAGAACGAATCTTGTTATAGGCACCTCTGATTTTGTAGGACCTTACTACTTGTAGGTCTTCGCGTTTAAGCATCACATCGGCGCCGTATTTTTTTGTCAGCGTGCTGTTGCGCGCCAGTGGGGTTGGTGCAACTAATATTTCGCTGAGTGTATGCTCGGCGGTCATTATGTTGTTAAGAGCCGGAAAGTATTTTTTTTCTCCCATCGTTGTACTTTATGTAATGGATTGTTTTTCGATAATTATTACCGTAAAGATACACTATTATTTTATACGATATTCCATTGTAATGTATTTTTTTTAACAGAAAAAACTGCGGGAAGAGGTAATGTCTGCAGTGCGCCCCGTGAGAGTTTTTCTTCAAAAAAGAATTGCAAGGAGAGGCGGATTGTGGGAAGTAGCACAGTCGGTAGTGCACCCCACAAGAGTTTTTGTTTAAAAATTTGAAATTGGCGGTCGTTTACATTATCTTTGCAATCGAATAAAAGTAATGATGTTATGAGTTTGGTAGCGATAGTAGGACGCCCCAATGTGGGTAAGAGCACATTTTTCAATCGCCTGGTAGGTATGCGACAGGCCATTGTGGACGAGACGGCAGGAACAACCCGTGACCGCCACTATGGAAAGACTGATTGGAACGGACGAGAGTTTTCCGTGATTGATACGGGTGGATACTCCATTGGCAGTGATGATGCGTTTGAGGGAGAGATTCGCAAACAGGTGTTGCTGGCCATCGAGGAGGCCGACCTGATTCTCTTCATGACCGATATTACGACCGGCATCACGGATCTGGATATGATGATGGCCGATGTGTTGCGTCGTGCCTCGAAGAAGGTTATGCTGGTGGTGAACAAGGTGGATAATTATGAGCGTATCTACGATTCGCCTGAATTCTATGGGCTCGGACTGGGTGATCCTTACTGTATAAGTTCTATGAACGGTAGCGGTACGGGAGATTTGATGGATGCCATTGTGGCGCATCTGCCCGAGAATGCAACTGCCGAGCAGGAGGATGATCTGCCCCGAATCACTGTTGTGGGACGCCCCAATGTGGGAAAATCATCGCTGACAAATGCGCTGCTGGGTGAGGAACGCAATATCGTTACTCCCGTTGCGGGAACCACTCGTGACTCAATTCACACACGATACAACAAGTTCGGACTTGATTTCTATCTGGTCGATACAGCCGGTCTGCGCAAGAAAGGAAAGGTGACCGAAGATTTGGAATTTTATTCGGTCATGAGGTCTATTAGATCTATTGAGAGTGCGGATGTGTGTGTGCTTATGTTGGATGTATCGCAGGGAGTGGAGTCGCAGGATATGAATATTTTCAGCCTGATTGTCCGCAATAAGAAAGGGTGCGTGATTGTTGTGAACAAATGGGACCTGATAGAAAAGGGCAACAATACAATGAAAGAGTGGCGAGAGGCCATCATGAAAAAACTCTCGCCGTTCAGCGATGTGCCCATCATCTTTACTTCGGTATTGGAGAAACAGCGTATTTTGGAGGTGTTGCAGACCGCAATCAGAGTGCATGAGGCTCGCCAGCGCAGAATCCCCACATCGGAGTTCAACGAGTATATTCTGCCTATCATAGAGGAGACACCTCCCCCTTCATTGAAAGGAAAGTATATCCGCATCAAGTATGCGATGCAGTTGCCGTCGCCGACGCCGTCGTTTGCGTTCTTCGCAAATCTGCCGCAGTATATTAAAGATCCTTATCGCCGTTTCATAGAGAATAAGATTCGTGCGAATTGGGATTTTTCGGGTGTTCCTTTGCAAATCTTTTTCCGCAAGAAATAAGAGAGAATGAATCCTACGGTAAAAAAATATACACTTCCCGTCGCATTGGTACTGGGAGTGGTTTTTCACGGGTTTTGGCATCAGCTCTATTTTTTGAGCCCGTATGTGATTTTTGCCATGCTGTTCATCACCTTTTCCAAGGTGTCGCCTCGCGATATGCGTCCCCATAAGATGCATTGGCCGTTGTTGGCATTTCAGTTTGTGCTTAGTTTCGCGCTCTATTTCGCATTGTGCGGCGTGGATGATGTGCTGGCGCAGGGACTGATGATGTGTATCTTTATGCCTGCCGCCATGGCATCGGCTACGGTGGGAGGATTGCTCGGTGCGAATGTGACGGTGATGACAACATTTATTCTGTTGAGTAATGTGATTGTGGCTGTGGTATCGCCATTCCTGTTCTCAATGATAGGGGTGGAGAGCGATTTGCCGTTTTTTGCGGCCTCGTTGGAGGTGTTCAAGAGGATTGCAAGGTTGTTGATATTGCCGTTGGTGTGTGCATGGCTGTTGGAGTGGCTGGCTCCCAAGGCGCACGCAGTGGTGAAAAAACATCAGGAGTGGTCGTTCTATATCTGGGCGGTAACGCTGATGATGTTGATGGGAACCATGACCGATTTCTTCCTGGAGCAGAGTACGCACAACTATGTTACGGAGATCTTGTTGGCGGTCGGCTCATTGGCAATCTGCATCTTGCAGTTTGTTGTGGGGCACCATATCGGTAAGAAGTATGGCGACAAACCGGCAGGAACACAGTCGTTGGGACAGAAAAACACCACGCTGGCAATTTGGATGTCACTCACATTTCTCAATCCCTTGTCGGCCATTGCTCCGGCATGTTATGTGGTGTGGCAGAATGTGATAAACAGTTGGCAGATTGCACGCAAGAAATAAGCATGACGATATGGAAGAGCAGGAATATTTTGACAAATACGAAGAACGTCTTCAAGAGGAACTGGTGAAATTGTGTTCGTCGCACGGCTTCATGGATGGACGTCTGTTGGAGAGTCCCGACTTGGAGGAGAGGTGGGCCGAAATGGCTTCTGATTATATGGCGGACTCGGTCAGTCAGATAAATTCGTTTCCTGCCGCAGCAATCGCGTGGGCCGGTTATGTGGGAATGGCGGTGGCGCATTGGTGGGACGAGGATTGGAGCCGATATGCGGGCGAGCCGTACTCTGCATTGCATGGCAAAGAGGGTTTTGATGATATGGACGAACATATTGTACAGAATATTCTGGGACTGTCGCTTGATTCGGAGCAGGCGGGTAGAATCGAGTCCATTATGCGCAGTTGTGCTCATGCGGCCATGGCAATGATCAGAAACGAGCAGATTGAGTCGCAGAGTACGAAGGCTTTTTATATTTTTGCCCGTACAGAGAGGGTTATGTTCCGTGTGGGTGCCTCAATAGAGTTGAAACGTTTGGGTTACCGTCTTGAAAAGGTGGGGACCAACGAAACATATTCATAATTCACTGGACTACGGAGTGTTGTAAAACGGTTTCCGTCAGTTGTTGAAACAAAAAAGACCGACAACTGTCGGTCTTTTTTATTATGTGTCTGCCGAGATGATATTAAACGGTTTCGGGGAGAGTCGCGAGTGCTTTGTCAAGACGGCGCAAGGTCTCCTCCTTGCCCAAAATCTCGCATTGCTCATACATGCCGAAGCCCTTCGATGCACCTACAATTGCCAAGCGGAAAGCATTCATGATAAGACCCATGGAAATGCCGTTCTCCTGAATCCATGCGTGGCAGATGGCCTCGGTGTTCTGATTCTCAAAGTTCTCTATGCCGGCCAATATGTCGCGCAGTTGTGAGACCAACTTGTGGGCATCACCCTTCCAGTATTTCTTCTGAGCCTTCTCGTCATATGCCTCGGGCGCCTCAAAGAGGAACGAAGAGAGGTCCCAGAACTCGCCGGGGAATGTGGCGCGGTTCTTTATGCAACCCACTATCTTCTCCGCCTTCTCTGGAGAACACTCATAGCCATGCTCTTTTGCGATGGGGATGTAGAGTGCGGCCAACTCCTTATTATCTCTCACATGCATGTATTGGGCGTTGAACCAGTGCGCCTTGTCGGGGCTGAAACGGGCACCCGATTTACCTACACGTTTCAGTGAGAACTGATCGATAAGCTCCTGCATCGAGAATATCTCCTGCTCCGTACCGGGATTCCATCCCAACAGTGCCAGCAGATTCACGAATGCCTCGGGGAAATAACCATCTTCGCGATAGCCGCGTGACACTTCGCCATCGGGAGATACCCAGCGCAACGGGAATACGGGGAACCCGAGTTTGTCACCGTCACGTTTGCTCAATTTGCCCTGACCAGTGGGTTTCAGCAACAAGGGCAGATGGGCGAACAACGGCTGTGTGTCACTCCATCCGAAAGCCTTGTAGAGCATGTAGTGCAGCGGCAATGAGGGCAACCATTCCTCGCCACGAATCACATGGCTGACCTCCATCAGATGGTCGTCCACAATGTTTGCCAAATGATAGGTGGGGAGGCTGTCTGCCGATTTGTAGAGAACCTTGTCGTCAAGTGTCGAGGTGTTCACCTCCACATGACCTCTGATAAGGTCGTCCATCTTGACAATCTCGTTCTCGGGCATTTTGAAACGGACAACCCACTGATCGCCACGCTCAATGCGCTCCTTTACCTCCTCGGCCGAAAGACGCAGCGAAGTGTTGAGTTTCTCGCGTACGGTATAGTTGTAGGCAAAAGTCTCGCCCTTTGCCTCCATCTCAGCGCGGATTGCGTTCAGTTCCTCGGGGGTGTCGAATGCGTAGTAAGCATCGCCCGACTCAATGAGCTGCATGGCATATTTGAGATAAATCTCGCGACGTTCACTCTGGCGATAGGGCGCGTGAGGACCTCCCACAGATACACCCTCGTCAATCTCTATGCCGCACCATTTCAGCGAGTCAAGGATGTATTCCTCGGCGCCGGGAACGAAACGGTTAGAGTCCGTATCCTCAATTCTCAATATGAAATCGCCGCCATGCTGACGGGCAAACAGATAGTTGTAAAGTGCCGTTCTTACGCCATCCATATGCAGAGCTCCCGTGGGGCTCGGTGCAAATCTGACTCTTACTCTTCTCTCCATTATCTTTGTCTTTTTCGTTATTCTCTTTGTTTACACGTTGAACAAGAAGTGCATTATGTCGCCGTCTTGTACAACATACTCTTTGCCTTCCACGCCGATTTTACCTACCTCGCGGCATGCCTTCTCGCTACCCAGAGCAACATAATCGGCATATTTGATTACCTCGGCGCGAATGAATCCGCGTTCAAAGTCGCTGTGGATTATGCCTGCGGCCTGCGGGGCTTTAGTGCCTTTCATGTAGGTCCATGCGCGAGATTCGTCGGCTCCCGTGGTGAAGAATGTTTCAAGGTTGAGCAGGCTGTATGCCGAGTGAATCAGACGGGTAACGCCCGACTCCTTCAAACCCAACTCTTCGAGGAACATCTGACGTTCCTCGTAACTCTCCAACTCGGCTATGTCGGCCTCTGTTGCGGCTGCCACAACCAGAATCTCGGCGTTCTCGCCCTCCACAGCCTTGCGTACCTGTTCCACATACTGGTTGCCCGAGGCGGCACTCGCTTCATCCACGTTGCAGACATACATGACGGGTTTGTCTGTCAGTAGGCAGAGATCCTGCATCAGTTTTCTGTCCTCTTTGTCCAGCTCAATCGAACGGGCAGCACGACCTGCCAGCAGCGTCTCCTTATACTCCATCAGGATGTCGTATTGTCTTTTGGCGGTCTTGTCGCCACCTGTCTGTGCCTGTTTCTGCACTTTGCCGATACGTTTTTCGATAGTTTCCAGGTCTTTGAGGATCAATTCGAGGTCAATGATCTCCTTGTCGCGTACGGGGTCGATTGTTCCGTCCACATGGGTGATATTGCCGTCCTCAAAGCAACGCAAAACATGAATAATCGCATCCGTATTGCGGATATTGTCAAGGAATTTGTTTCCCAAACCTTCGCCTTTTGATGCTCCTTTCACCAGACCGGCGATATCAACAATCTCAATGGTGGTGGGGATCACTTTCTTGGGGTTGTCTATTTCGGCAAGTTTGATGAGTCGTTCGTCGGGAACGGTTATCATTCCCACATTGGGCTCAATGGTACAGAACGGGAAGTTTGCCGCCTGTGCCTTTGCGTTTGACAACGAGTTGAAAAGTGTCGATTTACCCACATTGGGCAATCCTACGATACCGCATCTTAAAGAAATATTTATTCCTGATTTAAGTTTAATAAACACGCCCGCAAATATAATCAATATTCTCCGAAAAATCCCTATACCTATTGCCTATTCCCAATATAAATCGTATTTTTGAATTTTTATATCATTGTGGGGGATTGTTGCCTTTGTGAGGGTGGAGTGGCGCTTGCGCAGCCATTGCACAAGTGGGGCGGCAAAATGAAAAGTGAAGAAAATCCCTCTTGGTCAAGTGTGAGAAAATTGAAACGAAAATAAAACAATAACGATATGGAGATCAAAAATATAACCACAGCGCTTGAAATCGTGGGACTGATTTTGAAGGGTTGGGACGAGAACGGCAAAATAGATGAGATGGAGAGAACGGTGGTTCTCAAAAAATTGAAAGAGATAGGAACGGTTGTCGGCGAGTTGTCGATGAAATCGACGGTGGAGGTGAAGTCAAATCACGAGGAACTGCCGAGTTTGTTTGAGCAGCCGTCCATCAATTTTGTTGAGGAGAAATCTGAAACTAAGCAATCGGTTGGAGAGCAACAGACTGCTGCAAAGGTGGTTGAAGAGCCCGTTGTCGCACCGAAAAAAGAGGTGGTGGCTCCCGTTGTTCCTGCTCCTGTATCGATTGAGCCGGAACCGGAGTCTACTCCCGAGCAGGAACTTGTACCCGAGCCCGAACCCACTCCTGCGTCAATTGAGCCGGAACCCGCAGAGCCCGAGGTGGTTACCAACAGTGAGAAGGAAAATGAGGAAAAACAGGCAGAAGAGTCGGTGATGGATATGCCGATTGAGACGAGTGAAGAAAATCTTGATTTTGAGTTTGTTCCCGATGCTGCTTTGGAGCAGGAGAGTAATTATGAGGTGTTGGAAGGTGTGTTTGATTTGGAGCCTGCCGAGAATCTTGATTTTGAGTTCGTAGGAGAAGATGTTGACGAGGAACATCTTGTTGTGATGGAGGATGAGTCGGAAGAAGATTCGGAGGAGGAACTCGAAGAGGTGGCTCCTGCCGATGAGGTGAAGGCGGTAGAAGAAGAGATTGAAGATGAGCCGAAAGAGGATCCCGCAACAGCCGAGGAAGAGCTGCAACAGTTTAAGAAACCGCATAAATTGGATCGCAAGACCATAAATCGTCTTTATGGCGATGACGACGACGATTTGCCGTTGAAGAAGAGTATTGAGGAGGAAATTTCGCATGACGATGAGGAACGTCCGTTGTTTACCGATACGACTGTTTACAATGACGAAGAGGCAGATGATGATGAGTTTACCGTAGTGGAGAATGATAATCAAGGTATGGTGGGCTTGAATGGCGAGAGTGAAACCGTTGTGCTGGGCGAGATTCTCAATGCGGGACAGGCCGTATTGGGTGACAGTCTTGGCGAAGAGCCTCAGAACATCGCTTCAATCTATGGAACAAGCAAGATAAAATCACTGCGTAATGCTTTGGGAGTAAACGATATGTTTTTGGTGGCGCGTGATTTGTTCGGAGGCAATGTGAGGGCCTGCGAGGCGGCTCTGGATGAACTGGACAAGATGCAGAATATTGATGATGCGTTGCTTTATATACACGACAATTTCAATTGGGACAGGAAACGTGAAGGAACGCAGAAGGTGATGGATGTGTTGATGCGTAAACTCATGTAAGTCATGTCGAAACTCTATATCGTACCTACTCCTATCGGAAATTTGGAGGATATGACATTGAGGGCAATCAGAGTTCTCAAAGAGGTGGATCTTATTCTGGCCGAGGATACACGCACCACTTCGGTGTTGTTGAAACATTTCGGGATAGAGAATAAGATGCAGTCGCACCACAAATTCAACGAACATGCCACGGCGCGTATGGTGGCCGAACGTATCGAGTCGGGACGTAGTGTGGCCCTTGTGTCCGACGCAGGTATGCCCGGAATCTCTGACCCGGGTTTTCTGTTGGTCAGAACGTGTGTGGAGTGTGGTATAGATGTTGAGACTTTGCCGGGTGCGAGTGCGTCGCTGACGGCATTGGTGCAGAGTGGACTGCCTTGCGACCGATTTTGTTTCGAGGGGTTCCTGCCACAGAAGAAAGGGCGCAACAAACGTGTGCAACAATTGGCGGAAGAGAACCGAACTATGATATTTTACGAGTCACCATACAGGGTGGTCAAATTGTTGGAGCAGTTGGCAGAGGTGATGGGCGGAGATAGAGAGGCTTCTGTGTCGCGCGAATTGACCAAGAAATTTGAACAGACTGTCAGGGGGTCGTTGGATGAACTTATAGACCATTTCAAGACAAACGAACCGAAAGGAGAGTTTGTGGTTGTGGTGGCCGGAAAGGATTATCGACAGAAAGAGAAACCGACAGACGAGGATAACAACGAATAGGTGAAAAAGTAGCTATGAGAAAGTTATTGAGAGATTTATTGCTGTATGTGCGAGGCAGATTCGAGTTGTCGGAGGATAATGCACCGCAACACGAAGTGATTGACAATATCCGTAAAGGTGTGGAGTTTAAAGGCACCAACCTGTGGGTGTTGGTCTTTGCGATATTCATTGCTTGTTTGGGTTTGAATGTGAACTCCACGGCGGTGATTATCGGTGCCATGCTTATCTCTCCGTTGATGGGGCCGATAATCGGTATTGGTCTGTCGTTGGGTATCAATGACTTTGAATTATTGAAGAACTCGGGTCGCAACTTTTTGCTTATGGTTGTGGTCAGCCTGATCTCGGCCACGCTGTTCTTCTTGTTGTTCCAACCGGGCAGTAATCAGAGTGAGCTGCTGGCCCGAACAACTCCCACCACAAACGACGTGTTTATCGCCTTGTTCGGTGGTTTGGCTGGAATGGTGGCACATACACGAAAGGATAGAGCTCCTACGGTGGTGTCGGGTGTGGCAATCGCAACGGCTCTTATGCCGCCTTTGTGTACGGCAGGCTTCGGAATAGCGACAGGGCAGTGGACATTCTTCCTGGGGGCTTTTTATCTGTTCACCATCAATACGATCTTCATCTCGTTGGCGACCTACCTGATGACCATATTCTTGAAGTATGACAAGAAGGTGTTTGTCAATCCGGAACGAGAGAAAAAAGTGAAGACCATTATGGCAGTCATTGTGGTCGTGGTTACTATCCCCAGCATACTTATCGGATTGGGCATCATGAACCGTTCGCGCTTTGAGAATAATGCCGATAAATTTGTGAGCCAAGTGTTTCACGATGCTAATTATGTGCTGGTAGACCACGATTCGGATTATCATTACGACGGGAAGAAATCACGTATACAGGTGCGACTGATAGGTGATAATATTACAGACGAGGTGGTGGATATGGCTCGTGCCCAGATGGAAAATTATGGCTTGGATGGAGTGGAATTGGTTGTGCGTCAAACAGACTTCGGCGGTAACAGAATAGACTTCTCCAAGTTGCAGAAAGGATATACGGATATTATAGACGAGAAGAATAATCGCATTGCTGAACTGGAACGCCGATTGGGCGAGATGCGGATTAGTGATACGGTTGCCATGGTGGATATTTCTCGTGAGGCGGGAGCAATGTTCGACAATGTCGCTTCGTTATCTGTGGGAAAACATGTTCACTACAATATGCAGGGAGAGCCTTTGGATACGGTTGTGGTGTGTCTGGTGAAGACGGCCGATGGTGAAGCCCCGTTGGATACGGCGCGAGTGAAACGTTGGTTGGAGGTAAGGATGAAGAGTGATAAGGTGGAGTTGTTTACCGAAAAATAGATGATAGAAGAGAAGATGAAGTATAACGCTAAGATAGGGTGGTTTGATAAATTGTGCGGAGGGGCGATGTTCTATCTGTGCAGAGTGTTGGGGTGGTTGCCCGATTGTATTTTGTATGGATGTTTTGCACCGTTTGTCTATTTTGTGATGTATCGCTTGTTGCATTACAGGATTAGTGTGGTAAGGATAAATCTTGAAAATTCATTTCCGGAGAAGACCGAGGAGGAATTGAGGGAGATTGAACGAAAGTTTTATCGTCATTTGAGCAATGTGTTGGTCGATAGTATATCGTTTGCGGGCATCTCTCGAAAAAAACTGGCGACCCGAATTGTTTATACCAATTTGGATGAACTGCGGGAAGAGTTGAACGGACGCAGCTGGTTATGTGCTTTGGGGCACTATGGCTCGTGGGAATATTTCTGCGGATTTGCCCATTTCTTCTCGGGGTATGATATGTTGGGGGTTTATCGCCCGTTGCATAACAAGGCTTTTGACTATTTCTATTACAATATGCGTCGCCGATTCGGTTGTACTCCTGTTACCATGACGGGATTGCTGAAAAGCATGGTACAGAACATTAATGCGGGAAAACAATTTGAGGTGGGACTTATTTGCGATCAGACACCGCCTTTCTATGAAATAAAACATTGGTTCAATTTTCTTAATCAACCTACTCCGTTTTTTGAGGGGTTGGAACGTCTTGCGAGTAAGTTCCGTCTGCCGATCTATTTTGCGCACTTAAAGAAGACGGGAAAAATCAGTTATGAAATCACCTTTGAACGTGTGTATGACGGCGAGGAGGAGTTTGCCGAGTATGAATTGATGCAACGTTATGTCGAGAAATTGGAACTGATGATACGAGAGTCACCCGAATTGTGGATGTGGTCGCATCGTCGTTGGAAACATAAACCGGGAGTGGAATGGAAAAGACGCAAATCGTCATATTAAACTGGAACGGCAAGGAGCATCTGGCCCATTATCTGCCCAGAGTGATGGCTACTACACCGACCGAGGTGGAGATTGTGGTGGCGGATAACGGCTCGACCGATGGCTCGGTGGAGATGTTGGAAGAACAGTTTCCGCAGGTGACATTGTTGCGATTGGACGACAATTACGGCTTTACGGGAGGATATAACCGTGCGTTGGCCGCATTGTCGGCCGATTACTTTGTGCTGATGAATTCCGATATAGAACCGACAGAGGGGTGGTTTGAACCCTTGTTGGAGCAGATGAAACGTGATGAGAGACTGGTGGCGGTGTCGCCCAAGATTTTGTCAGACGTGGAACGAGGTCGGTTTGAATATGCCGGTGCGGCAGGTGGATTTATTGATATGTTCGGCTATCCGTTTTGCAGGGGGCGAATTCTGGCTGAGGTGGAAAAGGATTGCGGTCAGTATGATGATGCTTGCGATGTTTTCTGGGTGTCGGGTGCATGTATGATGGTGAAGGCCGACAAATTCGCAGAAATAGGCGGATTTGATGAGAAATTTTTTGCTCACATGGAAGAGATAGATTTCTGTTGGAGGGCTCAGTTATATGGATACAGAGTAGCCGTAGAGCCTCGCAGCAAGGTCTATCATCTGGGCGGAGGAACATTGCCCAACAACTCTCCCCGAAAGCTATATCTCAATTTCCGTAACAACCTTGCAATGTTGCATAAGAATCTGTCCGATCGTGCGTTGCGGATTGTTATGCCGTTGCGTATGTTACTGGATTCTTGCTCCATGTTGGTTTATAGGGTGATGGGGAAGCGGGATTTCGTCTTGTCGGTAAAAGAGGCGCATCGCGATTACCGCCAATGGAGAGAGGAACTTGACCGCCAGCGCAAAGAGATCAAGGAACGTAGAGTTGTGGACCGAATCGGAACGGTCTATCGTGGCTCCATCTTGTTACGTTATTTTCTGGGGTTCCGTCGTTTCGGAAATATTATGTAAATGATGAAAACGAAAAAAAAGAGGGTTGGATTTCCAACCCTCTTTTCTTTATGGAGAACAGATATTAGTATCTGTACGAAACCGCATTGTTCAAATCACCGGCACTCTCGACGGGAACAATGGTGAAACGATAGGTGTGTTCCACACTGTTGTCGATGACATACTTGGGATTGATGCTTGCTCCCCACGAGTTGTCACCACCGATACCCATCATAATCTTGTCAATGTTGAGCTCTACGTAGTCCTGCGGAACGATGTCATCCCAGTGGGTCTGTTTGCGTCCGTTGAGTACGTCAACATCGTTGTTTACGTAGTTGTTGGTCTGGAACTCGTTGTCGCTGTCCTGGCTGTCGAACTGCTCGACAGAGTTGCGCAATGCGTTGAACTCAATAACATCATCGGCAATGACTGCAAGACCATTACCCTTGTTGTTGGTGAGAGCTACCCAGCGAACATCGGTACGGTGGCCATTCTCCTGCGGTCTGATGTAGGGATAGTACATCTCCTCTGCGGTGGTTGAGTAAAGACCTACAAGCGCACCTGTCTTACGATCCCAATAGTTGTCAACCTCGCCACGACCATAGTAGCTGACGTTGTTGAACTCGGCGGGCAGACGCAATCTCATACCGATTCGCGGAAGAGTAGGTTTGGATGCGTTGCGCATCATGCGAGCCCACTCGGCGGGCATGGGCTGTCCGTCACGACCCAGCATGGGCTGATCGTCCTCTTTTTCGGGAACTGCACCCAAGGTGGCTACGATGTTGATTACGCCGTTGTTGTGGATGGTATAAGTAACCGTATAGGTCGTGCCGATCTCTGCAAGGTCGTATACGATATTTACATCCATGCTTGTTTTTCCGTTCTTGGTAGCCTTAACCTCTTTTACAGAGAACTCTTTCGAAGCTTTCTTCCACACATCAGAACGTACGGGCAGTTTGTTACCATAGTCATTGTCGGTGGGACCGCGCCAGAAGTTGGGCTGGAATCCGAAACCGTCTTTGATGTAATTTACGCCGTCGATTGCATATCTGGTTACGATACCCTGTTTCTTGTCAAATACGAACTCTATGTCGCCATCGTGACCATTTACAATGCAAACGAAGAGATCGCCTGCATTTCCGGTCTTGAATTTAGCCTTGCCATCAATGTCGGCCATCGGTTTCTCGCCAATGCCTTCAAGCTCAAACTGCTCGTAACCTACCGTGTGTCCCTTTTCAAGACCTAAGGCCGGTGTTTTTACGTGTGCATTTATGGTGAGCATATACTCGGCGCCGTTCTCTTTCTTGAACTTCATGGGAACGGTGATGAAGCCACTCTGCTCGGGCTCGATGTTGGGTGCCGAGATGGTTCCGCGTTCGATGACTTTACCGTCAGCGGTTATATAATAGGTATAGTCATAAGCATTCAGGTTGGTGAAGAAATGACGGTTTGTCACTTTAATTTTACCGTTGTTGAGATCCTCGGCCTCGAACAAGAAGTTCTGGTAAACTTTCTTTACTTCCTGCAATGCGGGATGAGGAATTCGGTCGGGTGAGATAAGACCGTTGCAGCAGAAGTTACCGTCAGAAGGCATGTTTACGCCGAAGTCACCTCCGTATGCCCAGTAACCTTTGTCCTCCAACCAAATGCCCTGGTCAACCCAGTCCCAGATGAAACCACCCTGCATGTGTTTTGCGTTGTAGAACACCTCCCACAAATCAATGAGGTTACCCGTACTGTTACCCATCGAGTGTGAATATTCACAAGCGATGTAGGGTTTTGTCAGGGGTTGGCTGTCGGTACGCAACAGGCTCTGCTCGGTGGGATACATGGGCCACTGAATATCGGTGCTCTTCATGGTGCCGCCATAAACAATGGGACGCATCTTCTCTTTATCTTTCAGCTCTTTGTAGCTCCACTCAAAGTTGATGCCGTCGCCGCACTCGTTACCCATCGAGAAGAATACAACCGATGCGTAATTCTTCGTACGTTCATACATGTTCAACTGGCGTTCGATATGAAGCGGATAGCAAGTGGTGTCTTTTGCGAAACCTCTGTAACCGTGGCTCTCCACGTTAGCCTCGCTACATACATAGAAACCGTACTGGTCGCACAATTCGTAGAATCTGCGGGGCAGGGGATAGTGGCTGGTGCGGATTGCGTTCACATTGTGCTGTTTCATCAGCTCCAAGTCTTTGATTATGGTTGCTTCATCCCATACATGACCGCCTTTGGGGCCGTGCTCGTGGATGTTCACACCCTTGATCATGACACGTTTGCCGTTTACATAGAAGTTGGTGCCTTCCACCCATGCGCTGCGGAAACCTACTTTTGTGGAGGTGTACTCCGTATTGCCCTGAGCATCGGTGATCGCAACCACTGCGGTGTAGAGAACGGGATGCTCGGCACTCCATTGCTCCGCATTTGCAACCTCGTGATTGAACTGAACGAAGGTGCCGTCTTTCAGATCGGTAGCGGGATCTACACTGACTTTCTTGCTCTCTTTATAGAGACTCTTTCCTTCGGGTGAGAGCAACGACAACTCTACGCTGACTTCACCACTCTCTTTGGTCAGATTGGCGAGTTTAACCTGGAAATCCAACAGGCCGTTTTTGTTCTGCTTATCGAGGGGAGAGTTTACCACCAGGTCACGAATCAGAATATTGGGACGCGATGCGAGGTATACGTCACGTTCGATACCGCTTATGCGCCAAAAGTCCTGACACTCATAGTAGCTACCCGTAGACCAACGGTAGATCTCCAGAGCCAGAACGTTTTCGCCTGCTTTAAGATAGGGGGTGAGGTTGAACTCGGCGGGGTTTTTCGAATCCTCCGAATAACCAACATTGTGGCCGTTGATGTATACATAGCATGCCGATTTCACTCCGCCCAACTGCAAGAATGTCTGGCGGTTCTGCCAATCCTCGGGCAGATTGAATTTCAGACGGTATGCACCAGCGGGGATTGTTTCGGGCAACTGTGGCTCCACCTTTGCACCCGTATTGGGGTCGAACTCAAAGGGTGAGTTGATGTAGATGGGAATACCGTAACCGTTGGTTTCCCAGTTGGCGGGTACGTCAAATTTATCCCACGAAGAGTCGTCGTAAGCGGGATCCTGGAAATTCTGTGGCAACAACTCAATGTCTGTCACATATTTGAAATTCCATTTGCCGTTAAGTGATTTAAAGAATTTAGAGTCAGAGTAATCGTTGGTCAATGCCTTTGCTCTGCTTGTGTAGAGCATGTAATCGGCATGTGGATACTCTTTGTTTACTGCCGGAATAGAACGATCTTTCCATTCGGTTTTTTGTGCCGACAGTGTCAAGGTCGCCATTGTGGCGAGCAGGATTGTAGTTAGTTTTCTCATCAGATGATATTTTTGGTTTATAAAATATTTCCAATCAATGCAAATATACAACATATATTTTATGCTCTCATATACAACAACAAAAAAACAGCACAAAATTTTGTGCTGTTTTTTATAAGAGTGAATATTAAGTCTGCTTATTTGAGCATCTTTTTCAGCGGGAGATCCAATTTCTTGATACCCTCAACAATGCTCTTTGCATTTCTGTCGGCACCCTCGGCAGAGGTGTGGGTGTGGTCGCGCATGAAGTGCTTGTCAACTTCCTCTTTTGAGAGTTTGTCGAGTTTTGCAGCCGAAATCTCGTTCATGTCGATAAAGTATGCACCAACCTGCTCGGCAGCCTCTTTGCTCCATTTGCCGAAGTCTTCCGAGTTGCGGATGATCTTACCGTTCTCGTCGCGCATGTTACGTGCGGTGTGGCTCAAAACAATAGGGGTCGCGCCTTTCTCAATTACATCCAGACAATATTTGCGGATATACCAGCCGTGAGTGTAAATACCCTCGTTGATGCCGGTTGCTTCTATGGTCATAATCTGTTTCTCGTCGCTGTTTCCGGGCAACAGACCGCGAGCTTTACCTACGTTGATGTCGCCTACATCGTTGTGGCCGAACTGAATCAATACATAGTCACCGGGACGCAATGCATCGTAAACAACGTTCCAACGACCCTCGTTGAGGTATGTACGGCTGCTGCGACCTGCCATTGCCTGATTGTCAACAGTGATTTTCTTGGTGTTGAAGTATTTCTCGATAACCTGACCCCAACCAACTTGTTTGCTCTGCTCCGAGTTGTTGATCTTGGCGGTAGAGTCACCCACAACAAAGAGTACGGGGTTGTCGCCTTTGCGAACCTCACTCTCGTATTTCTTCTCGGGCAACAAGAACTGGCTCAAACCGATGTCGGGACGTTTGCGTAACTCTTCTGCAAAAGTCTCGGCATTGATGATTGCACCGAATGAACTGGTGTGAATATGATCGCTGAAATAGAGATAGTCTACCTTGCGGCTATCGAAAACATTGTCATATTTGTTGCGAATTGCAGCATTGAGATCGATAAACGGTACGTTCTGCTCTTTGGCTACTGCCTCAATGATGGGGTTTTTTGAATCGAGATTAATCTTGCCTTCGGCATCTCTCATGTTTCTCGGGGTGAGAGTGAGGACGATGGGAGTGGCTCCGCGTTTTTTAACCTCATCGATGTAGATGCGCAGATATTCGCCGAAAGTGTAAACTCTCTCTCTGGTGCCTGATCCGGGGAGAATGACTTCGGTGTACTCCTTGCCCATGTCGGGAAGAGTTCCGCGGAATCTGCCGCTATCCATTTCTCCGCCACCCATTCTGTCATTATGGCCCATTTGGATGATTACCCAATCACCCGGTTTTACACCGCGCAATACGTGGAACAGCCACTCTTTGAAGAATGAACGGAAACTCTGGCCACCCAAAGCATGATTCTCAACGGTGATTTTGCTGGTGTCGAAATAGTTTTCGATAAAGTATCCCCAGCCCCACTGACCGTTGCTGCCGTTTCCTTCAACCTCGGTTCTCATGGTAGAGTCACCAATCATGAATATTACGGGATTGTCGCCTTTACGATGTGAACCTGCTACGGGACGCTCACTGCGCGAAGTGTTCAGACTGTCGATAATCGGGTTGATGTTGAGATTGTCAGAATTTACCGGAGCATATTTTTGGCGGGGCAGAGGCTGACCCAGTTTGTCCTGTCCGGGAGTCTGTCCGGGCTGTCCGGTAGGAATGGGTTGGCGTTGTGTCTGCTGTTGACCCTGCTGCTGACCCTGCTGACCCTGCTGCATTTGAGCCATTATCTCCCAGATTGATTTTTCTACGGGAGTTTTTTTAGGCCCTTCTCCGGGTTTGAGCTGAAATGCCTCGCGAGGAATTTTACGATACTCGGCACTGCTGTCGAGGATACCTGTTTGTGCAAAAGCACTGCATGTGAAAAGCAATCCACATGTCAAGGCCAAAACTTTTAATGCTTTCATGGTATTTATAGTTTTAAATTAGTAATAATGTCTTTTGTTTCTCTGTATGTCGGGACGGAAAGCCCTAAATATCCAATATACGTTCTACAAAAATAATAAAATTGGTATAGATTTTTCAAATAGTGCCATAAAAATTAATGATTAAAGTTTTTTTGCGATGGCGCTTGAAGAGTGAAAATAATCTCTTATTTTTGTGTTGAGAAAAAATGATTAACACTTTTAATATTGTTACTATGAAATCTTTAAAAGGAACACAGACCGAGAAAAATCTTCTTAAATCTTTTGCTGGTGAGTCACAGGCTCGCAGTCGTTATACTTTTTTTGCAAGCGTAGCTAAGAAAGAGGGCTATGAGCAGATTGCAGGTGTTTTTATGGAGACCGCAGAGCAGGAGAAAGAGCATGCAAAGAAATTCTTTAAATATTTGGAGGGAGGAATGGTGGAGATTACCGCTTCTTATCCCGCAGGCGTTATAGGTAATACGTTGGAAAACTTGAAGGCCGCAGCTGCCGGTGAGAATGAGGAGTGGGCAGAACTTTATCCCGAGTTTGCAAAGGTTGCCGACGAGGAGGGTTTCCCCGCTGTTGCCGCTACTTTCCGTATGGTGGCCAAGGTTGAGGCTGAGCACGAAAGACGTTATCGTATTTTGGCTGACCGCGTTGAGACTTGCACTGTTTTCAAACGTGATGGCAAGATCAAATGGCAGTGCCGTAACTGCGGTTTCGTCTATGAGGATCTCGAAGCACCCGAGCAGTGCCCCGCTTGTACCCATCCGAAGGCATTCTTCGAGCCCATGAAGGAGAATTATTAATATGGTCTAACGGTTTGTATGTGGCCCAAGAGGGCTATGTGGACTGATAAAAAAGTCGGAATGTATTTCTTTACGTTCCGACTTTTTGTTTTGTATCGGTTTTCGGTTCTGCGGAGTTGCGGATGAGTTTCCGTTGGGGGAGTGTTTTAGTAATCCCGCAGCCAGAAGCCCCTAGGTTTGCTTTTTTTGTACTTTGCGGAGTTGCCGAGAAGTTTTTGTTTGGGGCAGTTCTTAGTGTTTGCTTAAGAGGGAGTTCTCAATAAACTTCATTAGCAGTTGTGTGGAGTTGCCGAGGGAGTCCCGTTAGGGGCAGTTCTTAGTATTCCTGTCGTCAGGAGTTCCCACAATAACTTCATTAGCCGCAAGTAGTTACTATGATTTAAAACCTTGGGCTTTGAGGGCGATCTCACTGCCGTCGGGAGTGACCAGAAGGGCACCTTGTTCGGGTGCGGTGATGTAACCGATGACGTCAATGCCTCCTACGCGCGAGATCTCTTCTTTCTTTTCGAGAGGTACGGTGAATAGAAGTTCGAAATCCTCCCCGCCGTTGAGTGCAGCCACCACCTGATCGGCATTCAGCTCGTCTGCCATTTCGTTTGTTTCGCGTGCGATGGGCAGTTTGTCAAGATAGATGCGGGCTCCGCATGCTGAACTCTTGCAGATTTGCAGTACCTCCGATGCCAAACCGTCGCTGATGTCTATCATTGAAGTAGGAACGATGTCGGCTTTTTCGAGAGATTCTATAACGTCGATACGCGCTTCGGGCGAAAGCTGACGGCGAAGGATGTATTCGTGACCGGCAAATTGGGGTTGCGGGTTGTCGTTGCCTTTGAATACGCGTTTCTCGCGTTCGAGCAGTTGCAGACCCATATAGGCCGAGCCGAGGTCGCCCGTAAGGCAGATCAAGTCGTTGGGTTTTGCACCGCTGCGACGTACGAGACGATTTTTTTTCACCTCTCCCACGGCAGTGATGCTTATTGTCAGACCGGTCAGTGATGCCGAGGTGTCGCCACCTACCAGATCGAGCTCGTAGTCCTTGCAGGCTCGCTGAATGCCTTCGTAGAGTTCGTCAAGATTCTCTACGCAGAAACGGGCAGAAACTCCAATCGAGAAGGTGATCTGGCGAGCCGTTCCGTTCATGGCAACAATGTCGCTAATACCTCTTATGACAGCTTTGTAACCGAGATGTTTGAGAGGGAAATAGGTTAAATCGAAATCGATTCCTTCCAACAACAAGTCGGTGGTCAGCAGGGTGTATGCTTCGGGATTTCCACTGTCTATAACGGCCGCATCATCTCCACATCCCAATATGGTTGAAGCATGTTTGGTTGATTTAAAATCTTCGGTGAGGCGGTCGATGAGGCCGAACTGTCCGAGTGAAGAAATTTCTGTGCGTTTCATATCTGTGCGTTTTTTGTTCCTTAATATTGCGTGAGGGGCAGTGTGTTGACGAAAACACGACATCGCCACTTGTCTCACTACACCACTTCATATTTCTCTTTTTTGAAGAAAAATGGATGTGCAAAATTACATTATATTTTGAAATGCCGAAAATTGAACTTATTTTTGTATGATGACTTTATGTTGCTAAATTAAAGTTGTGCGTAAAAATCAAATTAATTAACCAAATAGAAAGACAATGAAGAATATTGTGTTGTTCGGCCCTCCGGGAGCCGGTAAAGGTACTCAGGCAGAAAAGTTGATTGCAAAATACGGATTGGATCACGTTTCAACCGGTGATGTTATCCGCGCAGAGATTAAGAGCGGTAGCGAGTTGGGTAAACTCGTGAAGTCTTATACGGATAAAGGTGAGTTGGTGCCCGATCAGGTGGTTATCGATATCATTGCGGACTATGTGCTGAAACACAAAACCGGAAACGGCAATATTTTTGACGGTTTCCCCCGTACCACATTCCAGGCAGAGGAGTTTGATAAGATTCTGGCGGCTAATGGTTTGAAGGTGGACGTGATGTTGTCGCTGACTGTACCCGATGAGGAGTTGGTAAAACGTCTTTTGTTGCGCGGTAAGGACAGTGGTCGTGCCGATGACAGTAATGAGGATGTTATCAAAAACCGAATCAGTGTGTATAAAGCACAGACAGCGGTTGTTGCCGATTACTATGCAGCCCAGAATAAATATGCCGAGATTAACGGTGTGGGTGGTATAGACGAGATCTTCGGTCGCCTTTGCGAGGTAATAGACACTCTTTAATCGGAAGAAACATATTTTAAATAACCACAACATACAACGCATGATGAAACAATACATGAAATATATGTTGGCTGCAATGCTCCTGTTTTCGGCAGGAGCATTGTCGGCTAAAACCCAACCCAAATACGTATTCTACTTTATAGGAGACGGAATGGGTCTGAATCAGGTGCTGGGCGCCGAAATATATAAGGCTAATGCGGATGGCAAGTCGTTGGAGTACGAACTATTCTCTTTTGCGGAGTTCCCTGTGAATACGTATGCAACCAGCAAATCGGCATTGACTTATGTTACCGACTCTTCGGCAGCAGGTACGGCTCTCGCATCGGGTCACAAGACTGTGAACAGTATGCTCGGAGTGAAAGAAGACGGGGTGACGCCGGTGAACAGCATTGCTTATTATGCCAAGAAGGCAGGATATAAAGTGGGCGTGACAAGCACGGTGGGTGTGAATCATGCTACACCGGGTTCGTTCTACGGACACAATAAGAACAGAAGTGCCTACTATGAGATTGGCTTGCAGTTGGCTGAAAGTGATTTTGATTTCTTCGGCGCAGGCGGATTCTTGGGCGAGGTGGAAGATTCGGCAGAAAAACCTTCGTTGGCAAATGTGGCTCGCAAGGCGGGTTATACCGTTGCGTGGGGCAAGGAGCAGTATGACAGAACAAAAGGCGCGGCGGAGAAGATGATTCTCTTCCAGGATGACTCGACAGCTACATCTCTGCCTTATGCCATAGATCGCAAAGAGGGCGATTTGACGCTTGCACAGATTGTTGAGAGTGCAATAGAGTTCTTGTCGAAAGACAATAAGAAAGGCTTCTTCCTGATGGCAGAGGGCGGAATGATAGATTATGCGGGACACGACAACGATGTCGTTACCTCATATGAAGAGACCATTGACTTTGCCGAGGCTATCGATGTGGCGGTGGAGTTTTATCGTCAGCATCCGAAGGAGACTCTGATTGTGGTGACGGCCGATCATGAAACGGGCGGTCTGGCTCTCGGAACGGCGGGACAGTATGAGCTGAATTACGACTTGCTGCATTGTCAGAAAGGTTCGAAGGATGCTATTAGTCTGGCACTCGGAGAGTTGCGCGTGCAGAATGAAAACAAGGTTTCTTGGGAACAAGTGAAGGGCTTCTTGAAAGAAAATTTCGGTTTCTGGGACAAGATTCAGCCGACCATGAAACAGGAGATAAAACTGATGGAGGCGTATGATATGAGTTTCTCGCGCCGATTCGGTATGGGACGTGACGGTCGTGTGGCTGTGACTACCGATGAACCGGTGGTTCTGGCGGCACTGGGCGTGCTGTACGAACATGCATTGGTGAGCTTCTCGTCGGGAGGACATACGGGCGTGTTTGTACCTGTTTATGCGATAGGTGTCGGTGCAGATAAATTTATGCGCGGATCGTTGGATAATACGGATTTGCCGAAGATAATTGCCGAACTGGCCGGTTATCCGATCGAGTAGTCTTTTACGAAATAATTAGATGTAATCCACGGGATTGGATAATTATCAAGGAGAGGAAATAAGTGTCCTCTCCTTTTTTGTGGTTTATGGAGAGAGTCGGTGGTGTCGTAAGTCCGAAAGAATTAAAAAAATAAGATTACATGTTGCTGAATCGGAAATAATTACTATATTTGCGGCGCGAGAAAAGTATGATTTTGTCGCAACAATTTAATAATTAATTAATTTATAGTTATTTATGAACAATTACGAAACCGTTTTCATTGCCACACCGGTGTTGAGTGATGCTCAGCTCGAAGAGGTGTTCGGTAAATTCCAGGGTGTTATTACCGAGAACGGCGGTCAGATCGTGAATAAAGAGGCTTGGGGTTTGAAAAAACTCGCCTACGCTATTCAGAAGAAGACTACCGGTTATTACTTCCTGATTGAGTTTACGGGAGAAGGTCCCATCGTGGATGCTCTCGAAACCCAGTATCGTCGTGACGAGCGCATCATCCGCTTCTTGACTTTCAGACAGGATAAGGATGCAGTAGAGTACTCGATCAAACGTCGTGCTAAATTGTCTAACAAACAAGTAGAACCCGAAAAAACCACGGAGGAATAAACTATGGCAGCAAATAACGAACAGTCTGAGATCAGATACCTCAACCCCGTATCGGTTGATGTTAAGAAGAAAAAATACTGCCGTTTCAAAAAAAGCGGTATCAAATACGTCGATTATAAAGACGGCGAGTTCCTGAAAAAATTCTTGAACGAGCAGGGTAAAATTCTTCCCCGTCGTTTGACCGGTACTTCACAGAAATACCAGAAGAAAGTGGCTCAGGCCGTAAAACGCGCACGTCACTTGGCAATTTTGCCCTTTGTAACCGATATGATGAAATAATTAAAGAAGGAGGACGAAATTATGCAGATAATTCTTATTAAAGACGTTGAAAATTTGGGGTATGCCAACGATATCGTTGACGTAAAACCCGGTTATGCTAACAACTTCCTTCTTCCGCAGGGATATGCTAAACTTGCTACCGAGTCAGCAAAGAAAGTTTTGGCAGAGAACTTGAAACAGCGCGCTCACAAAGACGCTAAGATTTTGGCAGATGCTCAGGCATTGGCAGCTAAGATTGAGGCAACCGCTCTCGTTATTAAAGCTAAGGCTTCTGAGAACAAGATTTTCGGTACCGTTACCGCAGCTGATTTGGCAGATGCTCTCGCAGCTCAGGGTATTGAGATTGACCGTAAAGGTATCTCTTTGGAGGCTGTTAAAGAGATCGGCGAGTATGAGGCAACCGCTAAACTTCACAGAGAGGTTAAGGCCGTTATTAAATTCTCGGTTGTTGTCGAAGAGTAATTAAACATTAAATCGGATTACAGTAATGAAGAAAAATATTCATCCCAGTAATTACCGCTTGGTGGCATTCAAAGATATGTCAAACGAGCACGTGTTCATCTGCCGTTCGGC
>JAGBHS010000098.1 GCA_017935385.1 Tidjanibacter sp. | reverse complement strand
TTTTCATATCGACTACGGCCAATCTTGTTTCTCGAGTATTCTGAATAAAGACGATCCAATGTGAACTCAACAAAATCTTTTCCTTGGTCTGGGCGCGTCAATGGCTTATCTGCAAGGAATCCCGAAATAATGTCAGCTGTGATTTGATTGGGATGCTTTTCATTATACTCTGCAAGCATAGAGTCAATCCGCTCAACACGTGCCAATAACAGTTGATTGAGACGTTTGTATTCAGATCCATAACCGACACGAATTTCTCCACGACGTTGATTGCCGTTCTGATTCCAGTCGGCTTCCTTAACAAAAACATTTGTTGTCTTACGAATAATTTGCCTATTCCAAGTATATTCCAACTCAATAGGGTAGGCTTTATTCTTATCAGACTCCTTCGGAGTACGGAGACGATATTTGCCCAACGGATATAATCTCTTCGGTCTTCCCATACGCTTCCTTTTGTTTTAATATTCCTGAGGATGCACAAAGGTAGTGTATTTTAGACAAACAAACTCTATTTTTAAGAAGAAAAACTGCATTTTAGACAAACAAACCACACCATTTAAACCTATAAAACACCAGCGGGACAAACAAATTAATATTGTTTATCCCGCTGATATTTAATCATTTAATATGATTCTTGCTTCTTAATACTCGTCCTCGTTGAAGAAGAAATCATCTTTGCTAGGATAATCTGGCCATACATCCTCGATGCTCTCATATATAATATCTCCTTCGTCCTCTATCTCTTCTAGGTTCTCTATCACTTCAAGGGGTGCGCCGGAACGTATTGCATAATCAATCAACTCCTCTTTTGTTGCAGGCCAGGGTGCATCTTCCAATTTAGACGCCAATTCCAATGTCCAATACATAACTACTTATAAATTAATATGTTACACAATTAAATCCTTCTGAACTTTCCGCAAATATAAGAAAATTTTCAATATACAAACACCCTACTCGGGCATCCACAGATTTTCTTCCACGTCCAACAGCGCATATGCCCTTCTTCCTACCACATACAAATAGTCCGAAAGACGATTTATATATGCACACAATGTGGCTGAAAGATCTCTTTCATTATTCACTACCGAGATTCTTCTTTCGGCTCTTCTGCATACCGTACGACTGACATTTGCCTGAGATATAACCATATGACCTCCGGGCAACAGGAACTTTCTGACGATAGGTAATTTCTCCGAGATTTCATCTATTCGTCGTTCCAGCCACTCTACCCTTTCTATGCTCATATCTTTTACTTTGCCTCCGCCATATTCTCCTATCGCAAGCAGTGCTTCCACTACCATCAGATCCTGCAAAATAAAAGGTATATCTTGTGCAAACTCATCTATATTATTCTCTTTAAGCATATCACCCAACAACGCGATATGGGCTGTTAATTCATCCACAGTTCCATATGCTTCCACACGAGAATCGTGTTTTGGTACTCGTTCGCCACCAATCAACGACGTCGTACATTTATCTCCTGTTTTGGTATATATCGGCATATATTAAAGTTTAATATGTTGTTTTCTTTTCTGATCATTATAGAAATACAGCATGAACCCTATATTATCCACGCTCATTCCATTATGCTTTGCCACAAGCATCTTGCATAATTTGTGTCTGGATTTTATATGACGCGGATAGACCACGCACAACGTCAAGCGTACCGCACCGATCTGTTCCACAAACTGCTCTATATATTCCACTTCACTCTGTTTTGTTGCAATATAGAACACATCTTCGCGAACCTCACATTTATCCAATCCATCAATCACAAAATCCTTATAAGAGCAATAACTATACAGATTCTGAAGTTGTACGGCTCGCTTATGCCCCACGGAACATTGTGTCAATTTCTCATAAAGAGTATTATTGCCCGCCATGAAATCACGCCTATTGAACACATTGCGTTTCAACGCATAAGCGAACGGGGAATGCACACCATACCCTTTATAATGTTTCAGATGCGATATTGTTTTAGAATATCGCAACGCCCTGCCCAATCGCTGTTTTATGTTCAATTTGCTCATTTCTGTTTTCTTAATTGTGCTGCCAAATGACCTGTCGAAAATGCTATCTGCAAATTATAACCGCCCGTATTCGCATCAAGATCCATCAGTTCTCCTGCAAAATACAGTCCTTTAACCAGTTTTGACTCCAACGTTTCGGGATATATTTCATTCACATCCACTCCTCCGGCCGTCACCACCGCCTCTTCAAAAGGCCTGTAATCCGAAACCGGTATTCTGAAATCTTTCAATAAATCCGCAAATCTTTCAACTGCCGCCTCATCAAACTCACCGACCGGTTTTCGGGCATTAACATCTATCAGTTTTGCCATAGGTACAACCAACTCTCTCGGGACAATTTTACGAATCAATTCACCGATTGTAATAGTGTCGGGTTGCTCCTCAATTTCTCGTTGTATGCGTCGTACCACCTCTTCACGAGTCATGGCATGTTTCAGATCAAGACTTATTTCAACCGTCTTTCCCTCTATCAATGCATCCACAGCCTTGCGACTGACACGCAATATCACGGCTCCTTCCAGACCTCGCTTTGAGAAAGACATCTCGCCAAACTCTTCGGTCACTCTCTCACCATCCACCAACAGCGTAAGATTGATGTTCTTCAACAACAAACCCGCCATATATCGAACCTCTGGATAATTACTCTCCAACGGCACCAACGACGGACGTATCTCAACAATAGAATGCCCCAATTTGTGCGCCAACATATATCCGTCACCCGTAGAACCGGTTGCAGGATAAGACGCACCTCCGGTACACAAAATAACGTTCGGAGCCTCTATCTTTCTCACAAAACCACGCGAATTGCGATACATCACACCAAGTACCTTATTATTCACCGTGACAATATCTTCAACTTTTGCTTCACAAATCACATCAACGCCCTCTTCCCTGCACCAATCAACCAATGCCTGTGCAATATCCCAAGCCTTACCGCTTTTAGGGAACACTCTGTCGCCATGTTCAACAACCAATTTCACTCCGCGACGTTCCAAAAAACGCATCAATGAATTGTTGGTAAACTGCATGAATGAAGGGCGGAAAAACTCGGCATTACATTGTATCTTCGAGAGGAACTCTTCCATTGGTTTTGTGTTCGTCACATTACAACGTCCCTTACCCGAAGTACGCACCTTTCGTCCGGTTTTCTCCATCTTCTCAAGCAGGACAACATTCAGTCCTCGCTGTGCAGCCATACCGGCTGCCATGAGCCCTGCCGCACCTCCTCCAACAACAATTAAATTATACTCCTTATTCTCCATAATTAACACAAATTTAAATATTATTTTCATTAATCGGTCAATAATCTCATACTTTAAAGTGAAAAAGATTTAAAAATTGGTTATATTTGCGCCGTATAAACGTTCTGTTATTTAGTTATGTTCAGCCGTAGATTTTTAAGAATAAAAATTATAAAGGCACTTTACGCCTACCATAAATCCGAGTCGGATAAACTCGATTTAGCAGAGAAAAATTTAATGTCGAGTATCGACAAATCCTACGACCTTTATCTCAAAATGCTCTCATTGATGCCTCTTGTGGCCAAATATGCAGAAGAGAGAATTGAGATTGCCAAGAACAAGAAACTCCCCACTTACGAAGATCTTAATCCTAATTGCAAGTTCATCAACAATCGTGTGATTGCACAGCTTGCAGCGAGTCATGATTTGGAAGTTCTGGTAGAGAACAAGGGCTTGGGTTGGGTTAAAAATCCCGAGATAATAAAGCATTTGTATAATAAACTCATCAACAGCGAATATTATCAGGCATACATGCTTAATTCGCCGGGTGAGAAGGAGAGCTACAAGAAAGATCTGCATCTCGTTCAGGATTTCTATATCAACACCGTACAGGATGACGAATTAATGGAGGCCTTGTTGGAGGAGGAGTCAATTCAGTGGGCAGACGATTTGGATTATGCGTTGATAATGGTTGTTCGCACACTGTCAGACATGCGAGCCAAGGATACAGACATTGAACTTCTGCGCAAGTACAAGAACGAGGAGGACAAAGAGTTCGTACAGAAACTTTTCCGTTCGGCGATATTGAATTACAATGCCCACCTCAATTACATTGAGCAGTATACAAAGAACTGGGATGTGGAACGAATCGCCTTCATGGACAACCTCATTATGGTTGCGGCGATGGCCGAGTTGATTGAGTTTGATTCAATTCCCGTCAAAGTTACGTTTGATGAGTATATTGAAATTGCCAAACATTATAGTACGGCAGGCAGTGGCACTTTCATCAACGGCATTCTTGACAAGGTTGCCAACTCATTGACCAAGGAGGGAAAAATAACCAAATCGGGACGCGGTTTGATTGGTGCCTAAGCGCTGAAAATGGTTGCCACGGTTTGATGTCGGCAAAAATTAGTCTTATCGGCACGAAATGTTTGTCGTTTGACATCAAAAGAGTATATTTGCATATATAACAACAAAAACTTTATAGAGATGAATTTTAATACTATTTTATTGCCTGCACAGGCAGCTGCTCCGGGTGGTGGTGGCGGTTCGATGCTTATCATGATGGTTTTGATCTTCGTTGTGATGTGTTTGTTCATGATTCGCCCTCAGCAGAAACGTCAGAAAGAGTTGATGAAGTTCCGCAACTCACTTGAAAAAGGTCAGAAAATCATTACCGCCGGTGGTATCTATGGTACTATCAAAGAGGTTAAGGAGCAATATGTATTGGTTGAAGTTGATAACAATGTTCACATCAGAATCGACAAGACCATGATCATGAAAGACCCCAGCGACTTGGGTGCTCAGTAAGATTCTAACAACTGAAAACTAAAAGAGGTGCATCGTTGAATGCACCTCTTTTTTATTTGAATGGGAAGAACTATCCGCAATGCTTTTTCTCCACTTTTGCCACAATGGCAACACTCAGTTCATACAACAAATAAATAGGCCCCGAAACCAGCATCAGTGTAAAAATATCCGTTGTAGGCGTAATTATTGCCGCAAGCGCCACAATCAACACCACTGCATGACGTCTATACCTCTTCAACATATCCACTCTCAATACTCCCAGTTCGGCAAGCAACCACGCTACGACAGGCATCTCAAACAGAACACCCATCATCAACCCCATCAACATCAACGTATCCACATAAGAGTTGAGAGTGAACATATTGACAATCTCCACATCCACCCGATAGGCCGCCAGAAATTGTAACGAAAATGGGAAGATAACATAGTAGCTCAAAAGCAGGCCAATAAAGAATGCCACACATGCCCATATTGCCGTTTTGCGGACATATTTACGTTCATTCTCATAAAGGCCCGGCGAGATAAAACCGAACAAGAGCCACACAAGATAAGGTGAAGCTATCAGTAGTCCCGCATAAAGAGCCATTCGCAAATGAACAACGAACTGTGTAGTCAGATTGGTGCTTATCATCTGTACCGTCAGCGGTTCAAACTCTCTCTCCGCGCCAAGCACCTTCTCCACCCAACGATATGTGACAAAATCGGGATTATTGGGAGCAAGGACCACGTCAAACAGCAATTCCTTACAGCCAAAAGCAATCGCCATAACAACAAAAGTAAGTGCAGCCATACGTAGCAGCACTTTACGCAGTTCATCCAGATGCTCCCAAAAAGTCATTTATCGGACCGTTTTATTCGTTTTACTCCTCTTTTTTCTCTTTGGGTTCTTCTGTTTCCGTATTTTCCACACTATTAAGGCCGTCCTTAAAGCTCTTCATACCCTTTCCTATACTCTTCATAAGTTCGGGGATACGTTTTGCTCCGAACAGTAACAATATCAAAACTACTAATAACAACAATTCGGTAAAGCCCAAACCGCCAATCAACAAAAAATTCATCATCTTAGTTTATATTTTTATGTTCATCCAATCCTTTAACATAGATAGCCTTGTATGGGTCTGCAGGACAATAATGTTCACAAGCACCGCAACCTATACATTTCGACTCATCCACCACTACTCGACTCTTGCCCGAGTCATCCTTCACCAACGTCAGCGCTTTCTGCGGGCAACGGCTCACACAATTACCGCACTTCTTGTCATGACTCAACAAACAATTCTCCGTCAACCAAATTGCATTACCTATCTTAATGCTCTTCTTGGCCTCAGTGGTGATTTTCAGAATTGCTCCCGCCGGACACACTTGTGAACACATATTACAATCGGGACGGCAATAGCCCTGCTCAAACGACATGACCGGAGCCATAAATCCTTCTAAACCATACTCTTTCAATGAAGGCACCAATACCTTGCTCGGACATCTCGTAACACATAAATGACATGCCACACAATGCTCCAAGAAGTGTTGCTTGCTCAAACCACCTGCCGGCACAACAGGAGCTCTTTCTGGTTCCACTCCGCCCTCTATAAACGCAACTGCCGCATCTGCCTGTGCTTTTGCCGACATCAAAGGAACGGTCACAGCAGCAACGGCCGAAGTAGCCAAGAATTGACGGCGCGAAGTATCAACACTCTCGCCTGCCTCTTTCTCATCAGTCTGCGCCACACTCTCCCTCTTTTTACGCAACGAATAACTTATTGCTCCGAACTCACAATTATCTATGCAGTCGAAACAAGCCACGCAACGACTATAATCTATCTTGGTATTTGCCGTATCGATACAAGATGCTTTGCAACGTTTTCCACATAGTTTGCAGTGTTTACACTTATCCGTATCAATGCGCATCTTAAACAGCGAGTACTTACTGATTATGCCTAAGAAAGTCCCCACCGGACAGAATGTATTGCAATAGGTTCTACCCCACTTCCAAGCCATAAAACCGATAACGACAAATGTCAGTACAGAAATTATTATGGCTACCACATTGTGCAACACAACCTGCTCGGGTATGAATCCATAACCGCCCAATGCGTATGATATACTCGCCAACAAATTATTGAGCCAGCCGTAAACAGGAGCAAAAACATTTGCAACCATTTTACCATAAGCTCCATATGGCTCTATCAATGCGGGAATAACCGCAATGCCTAACACTATACTTGCCACAAAAACAACCAATACAACATATCTCAACACCGTCTTTGCCGGCGAATAGGTATATCTGTTTTTGTTCTTTTTGCCTCTTTTCGAGAACCATGCAACAACATCCTGAAATACTCCCATGGGGCATATAACAGAGCAATACACTCTTCCGAAAATCAATGTAAGCAACAACCATATCAACACCACAACAACATTTGATGCCAATACGGCCGGCACAAACTGAATCTTTTCCAACAATCCGAAATCACTTGACATCCAATCCGTAAGATTGAGGAAAAACAGGTTAATCAACACAAAAATGATTAACGCAACCGCTATTCTTATCTTTCTCAACATAATATCTTATACGTTCTGGGTGTTATGAAATTTCAGACTATCCACAAATTTATCTATACGACGAAGATTGGCCACAATGTCAAATCTCTGCGGGCACACCTGCATACACGACCCGCAACCGATACAATGATTGGCCTGAGCCTCTTTGGCCACCTCTTTGTCGTAACTTATCAAATATTCCCTGCGTTTACGGCGGAATTCGGACTGACTCTGCGACATCTTATCGGGAATGATTCCTTCATTAACACATCTGTTATAATGTCTGAAAACACCCGAAATATCCACACCGTAAGGACACGGATCACAATAATCACATTCGGTACAAGGCACCAAATTGTAACTGTTTATGGCATTAGCCACAGCCTCCACCACCTTGTGTTCTTTCTCGTCAAGCGGTTTGAAATTCTCCGACAGAGTGTTGATGTTCTCCTGCAAATACTGCATCTCGGTCATACCACTCAAAATGGTCAATACATTTGGATACGAAGCCACAAAGCGGAATGCCCATTCGGCAGGAGTATCGCCCGGACGAGCCTTCTTCAATAAGTCGGCTGCAACAGGATTGACCTTTGCCAACCTTCCACCACGCAACGGCTCCATAATTATACATTGTATACCCTTCTCCTCCAACATGGCATACAACCTATCCGACTGCAACGGACCGTACCAATCCAAATAGTTCATCTGTATCTGAACAAAATCCCATTGTTCGCCACAATTAAGCAGATATTCAAATCCCTCCAAATCTCCATGGAACGAGAAACCGAGGCGTTTGATTCTACCAGCCGCTTTTTCGGCTTTCAGATACTCCAATGCCCCATTATCAACATAACATTTCTTATATTCCGATATCTGCCTTAACGAATGCAACAGATAATAGTCGAAATATTCAACCTGACACTTTCTCAACTGATCCTCAAACAGATGTTTTGCCGAAGCCAGATCAGTCACCAACCATGTAGGCATTTTGGTAGCCAGATAGAATGATTCGCGAGGATATTTTTTCAATGCCTTACCCGTAAACAGTTCCGAATCACCATTATGGTACAGATATGCCGTATCGAAATAGTTTACACCATGCTGATACGCATAATCCACCAACTCCTGCGATTTCTCCTCGTCGATTTTTCCGTTCACCGTAGGATAACGCATCGTACCAAAACCGAGCAAAGAGATTTTCTCTCCATATACATTATCTGTTCTGTAACTCATTGCAGCCACAGTATCTTCCTCTAACGTTGCTGTCGTCAACTCTTCGGGACTAATCTTCTGTTGGCGTTTTGCACACGAAGAGAGCAACGATCCGGCCAGGCCAAGACCGACAACGCCGGCACCCATATATTTGAGTGCCTGGCGTCGTGTGATCTCTTTACCTCCGGACTCCAATTTTTTCTCTTTGTCCGACATTTTATTCTTTATTAAATTTTCAGTAACTATTGTTTAATACTTTTTCTATACGAATGGAGAACTATTTTCTTTTCTCGATTCCCGACATTTTACCGTTGGTTTCAACCTCTATATTGTAAATAGGTTTACCCTCTTTCACCTTAATGTTGATACCGTCGAAGTTTTTCTGCTCAATATTTGCAAGAGCCAAACCTCTCTCGGCCTCAATGTTGCAATTCTCGAAATAGAATGTTCCCTCGGGCAGCGGAGCTGCGGGATCACCCACAATGTGACCTACCGATTTGGTCTTTCCGCTTACATTGATAACTCTGATGTTTTTAAGTTGGGTTCTGGGGTTATAAGGCTCATAATCCTCCACCATTCTCCAAATCAGATTAACGGTAATGAATGTATCAGAGTTGTTGAGTTCCATATTCTCAAAAGTGATGTTCTCAACAATACCTCCACGGCTGGGCTGGCTCTTGAAACGTACGGGGGCACCATTCTCCTCGCCACAACGGCAGTTTCTTACAACCACATTCTTGATGCAACCAGAGATTTCGCTACCCATTGCAATACCGCCGCCACCATAGAAGTCGCAGTTCTCGATAAGGATATTTTCACTCGGGCGAGCCACTCTGCGGCCATCCTCATTCTTTCCGCACTTGATAGAAACGCAGTCATCGGTAACCTTCGTGTAAACGTTTCTCATTACCACATTGCTTGACGAGTCAATATCGACACCATCCGAACTGGGTACATAAGAAGACACACTGATATGCAGATTATCAATAGAGAAACCATCAGTATAAAGTACATGCAGGCACCAAGAAGCATGATCCAACATGGTCAAGTCAGAGATTGCACCACCGTCACAATTTGTGAAACACAACATACGCGGACGGCCCCAGTGTCCATCTTTATTCTTTGCTTTGCTCCACTCCTGACCGCGACCATAGATTTTACCGCCGCCATAAACCTTAACATTCTTCGAATCGTCAAAGTTCAGCAAAGCACTTCTCCATTTACGTTCAATACCCTCGAAACGGGTCGAGATCATCGGAAAATCATCCGAATCAACAGTTGAAATAAGGGTTGCTCCCTCATTGATATTCAGATCAACACCGTTCTTGAAGAACAGCGCACCGGTCAGGTAGTCACCCTTAGGTACAACCACCGTACCGCCACCATTCTCATATGCCGCATCAATAGCTTTCTGCAATGCCGCCGTAGTTACGGTCTTACCGTCTGCCACAGCACCGTAGTTCATAACATTGAACTCCTTGCCATCTTTGCTGATAGTGATAATCTTGCTGTCAAAACCGTCAATGGTGAACTCCAACTCAGTTTTTCCGTCAACAATCTTGAAAGGAATTTCCTTAATCTCTCCGGTAAAACCGTCCCACTCTTTCACTTTACCGATTGCATCAAATCTTGCAGTGAAAGTCTTAGGCTCACTACCCTCATTAAAAATGAAGTACAAGTCACCGTCAGACAAAATACGGCGAGTATAACGAATACTATCGGTAGGCAACATCACCTCTTTAAGACCCATCTGACGTTTGAAAGACTCAATAGTCATCCACGACTGAATATCGGTGGCTTTTCTTTGAGTCTGAGGTCTTGCCTGCTGCTGAACTGCGGGCACCACACGGGGTTTCATATAATAGCTGTCGGTCGGACCGGTCATGTAGCTGCCAACGGGACGTTCAACAATAATTTCCATTTCGGGTTCGGGTAGTACACTCTCCACCGTAGCAGTCCATCTTTCGAACGGCTCATAAACAGCCTCTGCATAATCGGGGAACGGAGTCATTTTGGTGAAAGTCTTACCAACCAGATAGTTGGGTTTACCGCCCCAGAACAACAATTTTCCACCTTTCTCTACAAATTCGTCAATAACAGCCCAAGCCTTCTCCGAAATAACATCTACCTTCGGAATGATAAGAGTGTAATATTTCTGACCACTCTTGTTCTCCAAATAGCCCGGCCCAACGGTCAATGCCTCAAAGAAACCATCATCATCGATATAATCGAAATCGACCTGATGACGCATCAACATTTGTGACAACGTACTCATGTTCCAATATGTAGAGTTGCTTCCCAACCACATTGACAAGGTGGGATAATACATAGCCACTCTTGCTCCCGGAACACCTGCCGACAACAGATAAGAGGTTCTATTGATATAATCAGTAGTGCTTGCCATATGAGGCTTATTTGCCAAAGTCTCTTTGGTCTGTGATTTCGAGCTCCAGAAGTTGTACTCGAAATAGTTGATACCTCTTGCAAACTGATGATTCAACTGATACTTGGTCGATTTAAGATCTGCTCTTACTGCTCCCATCGTTTCACTGAATGCTCTCGGGCGACCATATACATGGGCTACAGAAGATGCCAATTTCGGGAAATCGTTATCCACACCGGGAGAAACGTGATTGCTGATTGCATCCACACCCGGAATCTGGATTTTGCTCAAAACACGGAAGAAACTACCATCAGCCTCTACACATACGGGCATAATATGCTCATTGTTCAAGTGAGTGATATGAGCCATATTATTGGCATCATGCCAATCGGCCTGACGTTTAAAGAAAATATCGGCAAACATCTTCGACCAAACATCCCAATAGTCTGCCTTTACTCTCTTCTCCATCTCGGTTCTTACGGGCAGGAAGAAAGATGCGTAATACGGCGTGGGGTCATAACCCTTCATCTCTTTGAACACCTCCAAAATATTGGGAGTCCACGGAGTGTACATATAATCGGGCTCGTCACCACGGTAACCCATAATAGTCTTACCCATCTCATCACCCACATATTTCTTTGCTTCCTCGTGAGTCCACTTGATGAACTGATCAACAGCTTCGGGATTCAACTGGTCATGCAGAAAGTTGGTAGTGTCTTTGCCTCTGTTAGGCAGGTTGACAGCACGAGTATCACCACTCTTGTGAGCAAAGCCTGCAAACGATATGGTCCACTCATTAACACCTGCATTGAAGTTGATTTTTCCGTCTTTGATTTCAACCATTCTGTTCTCCTGGCCGGGACTTACAGCAACAGCACTGACAGCTCCACCAGGAACCTGATAGTCAACCAACTCGTCACCTGCGGGAACGGTTACCTTCTCATCATACTCAATCAACGCCCACATTTTCAGATCGGGACGTTCTTTCGAGAATTTACCTCCGGCAAAGCCGCTCGGATACTTGGCGTCATCAATAAGCCAAACCTTCATATCACGTTTTTTGGCCTCGTTTACCGCCATCTTAATCATCTTAAACCATCCCTCCGACAAATACTCGTACGGGAAGTTGTAACCTGGTTCGATGTTGATAACGCGAGTATTCACACTCTCCATCAAATCCATGTCATTCTTCATAATCTTGGCATTCATATCGCCCTCCCATCCCCAAAGGATGTGGCTGGCATACTCGGCAGGCGGCAAGTTGTAATCTGCCTCCATGTCTTTGATACTCAAATCCTGAATGCCTTCCCAACTCTTGATCTGGGAATAACCGACAGCGACACTGAATACCGCCATCATCATCAGAAACAATCTTTTCATAGGTCAGTTATTTTAGTAAGTTTGTAAATAAAGATTTTTATTCTTCTATTCTAATAGTTCTATTTGCGGATTGAGATGATTTTGCTCTCCCACGGTTTCAGACTAAACGCCATACGAACCTTATCTCCGCTTTGATCGGCATTAACTTTCTTCACCTCTCCGGTATAAGCGTTCCACTCCGACACCTCTCCTTTACCATCAAACTCTGCCTTAAAGTCGGCCTGAACACCACCTTCGTTGAAGATGAAATAAACATCGGCATCGGGCAACATTTTACGAGTATAACGCACGCTATCGGTAGGCAGCGGTTCTGCAACTCGTCCTCTCTGACGTCCCTGTGCTGCGGGTTGTTCTTTAATGATGGTCATCTCGGCCTGCGGCATAGCACGTTCAACTGCTGCCGTCCAATTTGTAGTTGGCTCAAACAATGCTTTGGTATAATCGGGGAACAATTTAGGCTGTGTAAAGGTGCGACCAATCAGGTAGTCGGGACGTTTGCCCCAGACAAGCAGTTTACCTCCCTTGTCAACAAACTCTTCAATCTTCGCCCATGCATCCTCCGAAATAACATCTATACCCGGCAGGATCAAAGTATAATACTTCTGTCCCGATGCATTCTCCAAATAGCCGTCACCAACAGTCAGCACCTCATTGAACGCATCATCATTCACGAAATCGAAATCGCGCTGATGTTGAAGCAGAGTCTGGGTCAACGACATAACAGTAGCATCTGCGCTGTTGTTACCCAACCAATAGGTGGTTGTCGGCATATACATGGCGATTCTTGCTCCCGGAACGCCTTGCGCCATAAGATAAGTTGCTCTATCGGTGTACTCATTCAACTCCTTCATTCCATCCTGAGCCATCCAGGTGGTGCCACCCGTTCCGGCTGCCCAATACATAAACTCAAAGAAGTTTATACCACGAACAATCTGATGATCCACCACATATTTAGCCTGCGGAATGGTCGGTGAAGTATAATATGCAGCAAAACTCTCGCTGAACACTCTCGGTTTACCATAGAGGTGACCTACCGAAGATGCGAACTTCGGAAAATCATTTACCGTACCCGGCCAGATCTGATTCCAAATAGCATCAACTCCCGGAATCTGAACTCGGCTCAAAGCCAACATCATATCGCCACTCACGCGAACACAAGCAGGCATTGAATGATCGCTGTTCAAGTGAGTGATATGAGCCAAACCATTCTCTGCGCACCAATCGGCCTGATATTTAAAGAAGTTCTCTGCAAACATTTTTGACCACACATCCCAATAATCGGCCTTAACTCGTTTCTCAAACTCAGTCATATTCTGGGTAAACATAGCTGCCAGGTAAGGGGTCGGATCATACCCCTTTCTCTCCTTAAAAACATTGATAATCTCGGGAGTCCACGGTGTATAAGAGAAATCGGGTTCATCACCACGGAATCCATATACAGTTGTTCCCAACTCTTTACCCAAATATTTTTTATACTGCTCGTGTGTCCACTCGATGAATTTCTCCATAGCTGCAGGATTCAGATAATCGCACAACGAATTGCTCGTATCTTTTCCGCGTGTAGGATTGTTCACTGCGCGAGTCTGACCGGTTCTAAAATCAGAACGAGCTAAAACAATCTGCCAATCGCTATCGCCTGCCTCAAAATTAATTTTGTGATCATTGATAAATACGGTCTTATTATCTTCGGTTTTGCTTGTAGCGACAGCACTGATCACATAATCTTCCAATACATGATTTTTAAGCGACTCTCCTGCTTTCACCTCTATTGTGCCACAAGTAACAAAGCCCTGCATTCTCAAATCGGGACGTTCCTGTGAAAATTTACCGCCGGCAAAGCCACTCGGATATTTACCCTCATCAATAAGCCACACCTTCATGTCATGTTTTTTAGCCTCTTCGACACCGGCTTTAATTGCCTTAAACCAGTCTTCCGAAAGATAGTCGTACGGCATATCATAACCAGCTTCAATAATCAGAGCCCTAAAACCCTTCTCTCTGAGGGTATCCATATCAAGTTTGATATTTTTCTTTTCCATCGGGCCCTGCCAACCATAAATAACATGATTTGCAAATTCAATGGGCGGGAGTTCAAAGTTCTCCTCTGCTACAGCAACCGGAGTGTGATGTATACTTTTCCAGTTCTGCGACTGCGCATTTGCCGCCATAACAGAAGTCGACAAAATTGCGATTGACAATAAAAATTTCTTAGTATTCATTTTACATCAAGATTAATTCATAAATTACTCAAAGTTAATGAAAATTATTGGAGTTTCTATACTCTACCCATAAAATTAATATCAATAAAAATCCTCTTCAAAAAAAATCAAGCAACTACACCTTCACACCCAACCTCACAAAAAACGGTCGTTATATTCTAACGACCGTTTCAATATTTTATCTCGTAAAATTATTTGTTATATCTGTCAAGCAACTCCTGCGGCAATTTAACAACACAGATACCACCTGAACGACCATCCTCTGCCAACATAGAAGACTGAATACTTACCATTGTATTGTCGGGGCTAAACGAAGGACGAATATTTGCATTATGACCCGTTGTCAACATACGAACCTCCTTAGTGTGGCGGTCAAATATCCACAATGTAGACTTAAAGTCCTCTCCAAGTGCCCAATGACCATCATCTGAACCTTGAGCAAACCATACATTATTTCCATCAAGAGCCTGACCAACCAATTCAAACTCTCTTGTACGCATATTTACAATTGCAAGTCCCGTTGCATACTCTCTTGTTCCTGAGATTCCCCATGCATCCATCGGCGGTTCATTATGATCCATTCTGATAGGGCGATGTCCCAACACTGCAAATGCGATCTCGTCAGCAGAAATAACGGCCTCATGAGTAATCCAATCTGTCTCCAATTCACGATACAACGGACGGAAGTCTGATCCATCGCGATTCATTGCCCACATTCGCGTAGCGGCTTTTCCTCCGGTCTCCCAACAGAAAATCACCTCATCATTGTGCCAATAATTTCCCTGGACGTGTCCAACCTTGAAAGGAATAGTTCTAATATAATGGCACTCTCCTGTGGTCAAATCCATGTATGCCATACCTGAAGGACCTGCCCCCATATTACGCATACCAAAATTCTCCTCCAATTTCATTCCTTCCGGAACTCTGGTATGAGCATAAGCCTCGCTTGTCAAAAAATATGCATATTTCTCATCCATGCCATCTATTGCCTGCATCTCGCCACCGCCCCATTCTGCCGGTGTTACACCAAGAACAGTTTCATATTCAGCGGCAGGTTTTAAGGTACCAGCCTCGCTATCTGCAAACAACGCAGCCAAATCAATCTTAACATACTCCATTCCATAAACAGGACGTTTTGTTTTTGGCTGAGGAACTTGTCCGGCAGCCAATTGTTGCGGAGTCATTTTCGCACGAAGTTCTGCCACCTCTTTGTTATACTTTTCAAGTTGCTTTGCCTGCTTTTCATCGAGATGCGGACGAGAGATAAAAAGAATCATATCTTTCTGTGACACATTCATATAGCCATTATACCCACCTTCGGTTACCTGCACGATGGCTCCCGAATGTAAATTAACAGCCATAGCCTCCCCGCGAACACGATTTGAGCGGAAAATCTGCCAATTACCATCTGCTGTCCACTGATTATGAGTGTGATAAGTTTTAGAATCTCCCGAACCGGCTTTATTGGTTAAGAAAATCAATTCTACACCTGTTACCGGATCTTTCATAACTTTTCTCTCTGACGGGAATCTGGTTCCCATTTGTGCATAAATCTGCACTGACGACATTGCTGCTACCGCAACAATCATCGCCATTCTGAATAATTTTTTCATAATGGTTTTTGGTTTTAGTTTAGTTCAAATATACTACTTTTTTAAGAGTAATCAAATAAACAGCTAGAAATATTAATGTTATTTTAACACTAAAACAATTATTTACCAAGTTTTCCACAACTTGTTCATCATTTTAGGTACAGTTCAAAAACAAAAAAGGCGATCGCATAAATTGCGATCGCCCATAAATAAATATTTGTCAAGCCACTACTTCTTGTAACGATCCAAAAGTTCCTGCGGCATCTTGATAACACAAATATTCAACGAACGTCCATCCTCTGACAACATTGCCGACTGAATCTCAATAGCAGTTCCATCGGGTTTGAAGGTAGGATGCGGGTGATCACCTGCGGTAGGTTTATGACCGGTTGTAAGGAGAATTCTCTCACATGTGTGACGGTCAATAAGGTAGATGTTACGAGCAAAGTCGTCACCTGCTACCCAGTGACCATCCTCTGAACCAGCCACGTGCCAGAAACCACTACCGAAAGGAATCTGTCCTGCCATAGTGAACTCACGGGTGCGCAAGTTAACGATACCAAGACCACCTGCATACTCACGAGTACCGGTATATCCCCAACGATCCTCCTGACCGGGATTCAATCTATCACCTGATCTATCAACGGGTTTCTGATCCTCTGAAATCTCACGATGTTCGAGAATAGCGATTGCCATCTCGTCCTTAGTGATAACAGCCTCATGAGTTACCCAATCGTGAGCAGTCTCGCGATATACGGGACGCAAGTTGCTACCATCAGCATTTACCATCCAAGTACGGATAGGAGCCTTTCCTCCGGTCTCCCAGCAGAACATAACCTCACCCGGCTGCCAGGGGTTACCCTGGATATGACCAACACTGAACGGAACAGTCACTACATGCTCACATTTACCTGTATTAAGATCCATCTTTGCGATACCGCTTACACGACCACCTCTCGTATTAGCATCAATCTTCGGGAATTTAACTCCAGCAGGATAAGGGAATTTAGATGCATACTCAGTACTGATATTGAAATAAGCTACCTGCTCGCTTCCATCAAGTGCCATATTGCTACCTGCACCCATCTCTACGGGAGTAACACCGCATACGCGTTCATAAGCCGAAACATCCTTCATGGTACCTGCCTCACTATCAGCAAACACCTTAGCAAGGTCGATCTCAACGATCTTCATACCATATTGAGGAAGTTTTGTCTGGCCCTGTGCGCGCAATGCCTCCTGCTCTGCTTTCTGCTCGGGAGTCATATCGGGACGGCATACATAGAGTTTCATCTCCTTGCGAGAAACATTCAGCATGCCGGCATAGCCACCCTCGGTAACCTGTACCATCACACCGGTTTCCTCGTTTACAGCCATTGCCTCTCCGGGAACACGACGAGAACGGAAAATCAACCATTCACCATCAGAAGTCCACTGATTGTGGGTCTGATAGATCTTTGAATCGCCTTTACCCTCCGTACTGGTAAGGAATATCAACTCAGTACCGGTAACAGGATCAATCACAACTTTACGCTCCGACGGGAATCTTGTTCCAATCTGAGCAAACAGCTGTGTTGATGCCAGAGCTGCGATTGCTATTGTTAATAAAATCTTTTTCATCTTATTTGTATTTTGATGGTATCAATACTATTTCTGAGTTGCATATTTGTTACGCAAGCTCCACGGCATCTTAATGATACAGATGTCCATGCTACGGTTATCCTCCTGCAACATAGCCGACTGAATCTCTACTGAAGAGTTATCGGGTTTGAAAGTGGGGTGCGGATGGTTACCTGCGGTGGGTTTGTGACCGGTTGACATAAGGATCAACTCATTGGTGTTACGGTCGATCAGATAGATGTTACGATCAAAGTCATCACCTACTACCCAGTTGCCGTCAACTGAACCACCTACGTGCCAGAAACCGCTACCGAAGGGAATCTGACCTTCCATCTTGAACTCACGGGTACGCATATTTACAACACCCAAACCGGTTGCATACTCACGGGTACCGCTGTAACCCCAACCAATTTCCTGACCGGGATTCAGAGGATCGCCAGTGTTGTCTTCTGCAACCTGAGCCTCATTAATCTCGCGGTGACCAAGAACTGCAAACGCGATCTCGTCCTCGTTGATAACTGCCTCATGAGTAATCCAATCGTGTGAAGTCTCTCTGTACAAGGGACGATAGTTTGAACCGTCAGCATCCATAGCCCACATACGGGTAGGAGCTTTACCACCGGTCTCCCAGCAGAAGATAACCTCTCCCGGATGCCAGGGGTTACCCTGAACATGACCTACCTGGAAAGGAATAGTTCTGATATATTTACACTCACCGGTAGTGATATCCATATATGCCAAGCCAGAAGGACCTGCACCCATACCACGAGGACCAAAGCCACTTTCCATCTTCATATCGGGAGCCTGAGCTGCTGCATACTCACCACTTGTAGAGAAGAAAGCGAGTTTCTCATCACCGTCCAAAGCGTGAAGTGAACCACCACCCCACTCAATAGGAGTTACACCAAGGATAGTCTCATAAGCTGATTTGTCTTTCATGGTACCAGCCTCGCTGTCTGCGAATACAGCAGCCAAGTCGATAGCTACAAACTCCATTGCATAAGCCGGACGCTGAGTTTTGGGCTGCGGCATTGATCTCCAATCAAGACCCTGAGCCTGAGCTTTTGCTCTGATGGCAGCAACCTCTTTGTTATATTTATCCAACTGTTTTGCCTGTTTCTTGTCAAGGTGAGGACGAGAAATGAAGAGTTTCATCTCTTTGCGAGAAACGTTCAACATACCGTTGTAACCACCCTCAGTGATCTGAACGATATCACCGGTCTCCTCGTTTACTGCCAAAGCCTCACCAGCTACACGCTGTGAAGAGGTAAATACAACCCACTGACCATCAGCTGTCCACTGATTGTGAGTCTGATAAATTTTAGAGTTGCTGACACCCTGCTGGCTGGTAAGGAAAACCAATTCAAAACCAGTTTTGGGATCTTTAATAACTTTGCGCTCTGACGGGAATCTTTTACCCAACTGTGCAGAAGCCTGACCCAGTGACATTACAGCCACAGCAGCCAAAATCAATACATTACGTAATGCTTTCATTTGTTAAATAGTTTTTAGAATTATTTATTGTATCTATTCAAAAGCTCTTCGGGCATCTTAACAATACAGATGTTCATAGAGCGGCCGTCCTCCGACAACATTGCCGACTGAATCTGGATAGCAGTTCCATCGGGTTTGAAGGTGGGGTGAACGTGGTCACGAGCAGTGGTCTTGTGACCTGCGGTAAGCAGGATAACCTCTTTTGTGTGACGGTCGATAAGCCACAAGTTGCGAGCAAAGTCATCACCTACAACCCAGTGACCATCCTGTGAACCACCTACGTGCCAAATATTGTCGCCATAAGCCTGACCTTCGAGAGTAAACTCACGGGTACGCAAGTTTACAACTGCCAAACCGGTTGCATACTCTTTGGTTCCGGTGTTACCCCAATCATTGGTGGTATCGGTAATCTCCTGGCCGATAGGCTGAATCTTGCGGTGACCAAGAACTGCAAATGCAATCTCGTCCTTAGTAATAACTGCCTCATGAGTGATCCAATCGTGCGGCATCTCACGATAGATAGGACGCAAGTTGGTACCATCTCCATTACACATCCACATACGGGTCGGAGCTTTTCCGCCTGTCTCCCAGCAGAAAACAACCTCGTTCTCTTTCCAAGGGTTACCCTGGATGTGACCTACCTGGAAGTGAACACTTACAACATGCTCAACTTTACCGGTAGTAAGGTTCATCTTACCGATTCCCGAAGGACCTGCACCCATACCGCGGGGACCATAACCTTTCGAGATCTCCTCTTTAATGGGGAATTTAGCTGCATAGTCCGAACCAAGACGGAAGTAAGCTATATTCTCATCACCATCGAGTGCCATGTCGCCACCGGCACCGATTTCCGGATCGGTAATACCGCAAATACGCTCGTAAGCCGATTTATCCTGAACAGTACCTGCCTCTACGTCTGCAAACAATTTACCGAGGTTAACCTCTACGATCTGCATACCATATTTAGGCATATTTACTTTCGGGATCTCACGACCTGCTGCGCGAGCCGCCTGAATCTGAGCGCGAGCCTCAGCCTCCTGAGCTTTCTGCTCCGGAGTCATATCGGGACGCATAAAATAAAGATTCATTGAGTTGCGGGCAACATTAAGCATACCGGTAAAACCACCTTCGGTTACCTGAACGAGAAGACCAGTCTCCTCATTTACTGCCATTGCCTCTCCGGGAACACGGTCAGAACGGAATACCAACCATTTTCCATCGGCTGTCCACTGATTGTGGGTCTGATAAATTTTCGAGTCGCCTGTACCAGATTTGCTGGTAAGGAAAATCAACTCTGTACCGGTAACGGGGTCAATAACCACTTTCCTCTCAGAAGGAAATGTCGTACCGATCTGTGCTACCATCTGTCCAACTGCGAACAGAGTCACACCTACTGCGATTAAAGATCTTTTGATTCCTTTCATTTTAGGGTAAAAAGTTAAAAATTAATGTAATATTTTATGTGAGACATTTTATCAACACACATTTTGCACAATACAAATATAAATCAATAAAATTAATTTTCCAATAGCATTTTGCTTGTTATACAAATATTTTAGCAGCAAAAATCAATTTGGTTTCACTCTTAACATCTCAACAAAAAAACACCAAACCACACCCCGTCTGCCCCAAAAGGCTCCATACACACCTATCAACTATTCACAAATTATAATATCTTTGCGCCGATTTTTAAACAAAAACTCTTGTGGAGCGAAATACAGATATTGCTACTTTCCTTATCTCATCGCCACACAAAACAAACTTTTAAACAAAAACTCTTGTGGGGCGAAATGCTGATATTGCTACTTTCCTTATCTCATCGCCACACAAAACAAATTTTTAAACAAAAAAGCGATGAAACGGGAGAAAACACAAAAATTCTCTTTCCCGTTTCTCCCTAACAAATTTTAACAAACAACAAACACTTATTAATTAAATATATGTGGCTCTATCTCGCATTTCTTTCATCATTATGTTTGGGGTGTTATGAAGTTGCAAAAAAACGTTCACTTATAGACAACGCCATCATCCCCGTCCTATGGTGCAACATCCTCTTCTCATGCCTAATTCTCTCCCCCATGATTCTATCTGCCGAATTAGGCTTCCATTGGTTTGACGGAACTATATTTGACAGCGGCACCGGAGATGCAAGAGCCCACCTGCTGACCGCCATCAAATCCGCCATAGTTTTGTCTTCATGGCTACTCGGATATGTCGGCCTGAAACACCTCCCGATCACCATCGTAAGCCCAATAATCGCCACTCGCCCCGTAGTTGTGCTTTTGGGAGCAATGATCATCTTCAACGAGATTCCCAACACATTCCAGTGGTGCGGAATCGTAGTGACAGGCATTGCCCTCTATCTGTTCAGTCGTTCATCAAAGAAAGAGGGTATCAACTTCAAATACAACCATTGGGTATGGTATTCGGTGGGAGCAGCAGTTCTTGGCGCGGTTAGCGGCCTATACGACAAGCACATAATGTCTTCTCTAAATCCCGTCTTCGTACAAGGCTGGTTTAATATATACCAATTTATATTAATGAGTATCATCGCAAGTATCATGTGGTTACCCAAGAAGAAAAGAAACGGGACAGAATTTCATTGGAATTGGGCAATCATTCTTGTTGCGCTATTTCTTGCCATTGCAGATTTCGCCTATTTCAATGCCCTGACACATCCGGGAGCGATGATATCCGTCATGTCAATGATCAGGGGCGGCTCCGTCATAGTATCATTCACCATAGGTGCCCTGATATTCCGCGAGAAAAACATCCGAGCCAAAGCTCTCGACCTATTACTCATTTTGGCGGGACTTTTCCTGCTTTATTTGGGGTCCAGATAGCCAAAAACTCATGACTAATCATTGATTTTTGCGAATAGTTTACTACATTTGCGAGATTAAGACAAAAATACAAAAACAAATATAGATATGAACATTTCTTACAATTGGCTTAAAAACTATATTGATTGCGACCTGACTCCCGAGGAGATGGCTAAAATCTTTACGGATATCGGTCTTGAAATCGAAAGTTTCGAGAAAATAGAGGCAGTCAAGGGCGGCTTGGAAGGAGTTGTTGTTGGCGAAGTTCTCACTTGTGAGAATCATCCCGACTCTGACCACCTTCATGTAACCACTGTATCTGTAGGCACAGAGGAACCCTTACAGATTGTTTGTGGTGCCCCCAACTGTCGTCAGGGACTTAAAGTGATGGTTGCTACCATCAACACTGTCCTTCACCCTATTGACAGCAATGAAGAATTTAAGATCAAAAAGAGCAAAATTCGTGGCGTAGAGTCATTCGGAATGTTGTGTGCCGAAGACGAACTCGGTATCGGCAGAGATCATGCCGGTATCATGGAACTCTCGGCAGACGCCGTTCCCGGAACAAAAGCCATGGATTACCTCAATCTGAAAGATGATTATCAGTTGGGAATAGGTCTTACCCCCAACCGCATTGACGCAGCTTCACACTATGGTGTTGCCCGTGATCTGTGTGCATATTTGAAGGCTAACGGCAAACGAGTATCTCTCTCACTGCCCTCAGTGGAGGAGTTCAAGATTGACAACAATCATCATGCAATAAATGTCAAGGTAGAGAATAGCGAGGCAGCTCCCAGATATGCAGGAATCACCATTTCTAACGTTAAGATTGCACCGTCACCCGAGTGGTTGCAAACTTCGTTGCGTGCAATCGGCATAAATCCCAAGAACAATGTTGTGGATATTACCAACTTTATTCTTCATGAGTTGTGCCAGCCGTTGCATGCATTCGATGCCGACAAGATTGCAGGTGAGAGAATAATCGTCAGAACCTGCGAAGAAGGCACCCCGTTCAAAACACTTGACGGAGTGGAGAGAAAACTGTCTGCAAATGACCTGATGATTTGCGATGCCGAGAAGCCCATGTGTATCGCAGGAGTATTCGGCGGTGAGGATTCGGGTGTAACCGAAAATACCACCAACGTATTCATAGAGAGTGCATATTTCAACCCCGTATGGGTAAGAAAGACTGCAAAACGCCATGGTCTGAACACCGATGCATCGTTCCGTTTCGAACGCGGCATCGACCCCAATATCACCATCTACGCACTGAAACGTGCTGCCATGCTCATAAAAGAGTATGCCGGCGGCGAGATTACGTCAGACATCATTGACATCTATCCCTCAAAAGCAAAACCGTTTGACATTGAGATTTCGTACGATTATATCAATACCCTTATAGGCAAAGAAATACCTTCCGACAAGGTGAAATCTATCCTGAAATCACTTGAAATAGAGATTAAGGGAGAGAAAGACGGCATATTGTATATTGCAGTTCCTCCTTACAGAGTAGACGTTCAGCGAGCAGCCGATATCGTAGAAGAGATTTTGAGAATCTACGGATACAACAACATCGAGATTCCGGAGCATGTAAACTCCACACTTTCATACGAGCCCAAGCCCAATAAGGACAAAATCACCAACATTACAGCAAACATGCTGACCAATATGGGCTTCACAGAGATAATGAGCAACTCTCTCTCAAAGAGTTCTTATTATGAGACTACGGATACTTACAAAGCGGAAGATTGTGTGAAAATCATAAATCCGTTGAGCAATGATTTGAGTGTTATGCGCCAGACTTTGTTGTTCAACATGATGGAGGCGGTTGCCGTCAATATCAATCACAAGAACAGCGATTTGAAGTTATATGAGTTTGGTAATGTATATACCTATGACCAGAGCAAAAAAGAGGAAGGCGGTCTTGCTCCTTACGGCGAAACCAACAAACTCGCAATAGCCATTACGGGTCAGGATGCACAGGCAACATGGAATACACGTCCGCAGGCAACCAATTTCTTCACACTGAAAGGTGTATTGGAAAGAGTCATGAAACGTCTGGGCATAAACTTCGACAACTTGGTTTGCGACACATTGTCTAACGACATCTTCTCTGATGCATTATCATTGAAGAGCAATGGCAAAGAGATTATACAATTCGGTGTTATCGGCCCTAAAATCAAACGTATGTTTGACATAAAGAGTGATGTCTATTTTGCTGAGATCAATTTTGACGCAGTAATCAAAGCCACCAAGAAGAATCGTATTGTTGCCAAAGAGTTGCCAAAGTTCCCCGAGGTTAAACGAGATCTGGCTCTTCTTATCGACACCAATGTTACATTCTCGGAATTGCGTAAGATTGCAATGAGCACCGAGAAGAAATTCTTGAAGAAAGTTTCATTGTTTGATGTATATCAGGGCGACAAACTGCCCGAAGGCAAAAAATCATATGCATTGAGCTTTATCTTACAGGACGAGAGCAAGACGATGGACGACAAAAACATCGATCGCATCATGAACAATCTGATTACACAGTTCCAGCAAAAAGCAGGCGCGGTAATAAGATAACAGATATATCACAACAAAAAAGCGGAGCTATTTGCTCCGCTTTTTTATTTTTCTATATACAAACACGCCGGCCTCGCCAGAGTTCTTAATTGAAATATTTATACTTGAATATCAGCAGATAAAACACTGCACATGTAATATAACTATCGGCTATATTGAATATTGGCGAGAAAAATGTGAAGGATTCTCCGCCAACGAATGGGAACCAATCCGGATACACGCCACTAAACAACGGAAAATACAACATATCCACCACCATACCATGCAGGAATCCGGCATATCCCTCGCCAAAAGGCACCAATGTAGCCACCTCTGTGTAAGTGGAAGGAGAGAAAATCAATCCATAGAAAGCGCTGTCTATCATGTTTCCTATTGCACCCGCCAAAATCATGGCAAATCCCACCACGACTCCTTTCGGGGCATTATGACGTCTGAAATACCCTATCACCCAGATAATTCCTCCGATGGCAAAGATTCTGAACAGGCTCAATATCAACTTCCCCGCATCACCTCCCAGCTGAAAGCCAAAGGCCGCACCTTTGTTCTCGATAAAACGGATATTAAACCACTCACCAAAAACAGGTATTGATTCATTGATGGTCATATTGGTTTTGACGATTATTTTCACCACCTGATCAATAACAAGCAGCAATATGATGAACCAAATCGTATTTTTTCTTTTCATGTTTCCAAACAGTGATTTTAGTTTACATTAGACAGAAACGAGGATAAAGTCTCTTCTTTTCGGCCAACAAATATCTTTTGCACAAATATACGAACTTTATTAGAATGTAAAAATCATTCTTTTATTTCAGGCAAGAATAGATATTTGGAGAAAATATAAAAAAATGCCATAAATAATTTTGCGAAATAAAAATAAAGTCATACATTTGCAACGCCTTTGGAGAGATGGCAGAGTGGTCGATTGCGGCGGTCTTGAAAACCGTTGATCTGAGAGGGTCCGGGGGTTCGAATCCCTCTCTCTCCGCAATAAACGCTGAAAATCAGCAAATTATAAAACAAACACCCAATTTTACACCCAAGAATGTAAAGTTGGGTGTTTTTATTTTATTTAAGACGAATCATATTCGCTCGGAA
>JAGBHS010000097.1 GCA_017935385.1 Tidjanibacter sp. | reverse complement strand
TGTTCATCCCGAATGAGCCGGCCTTTATGTCGGCCATGCAGAACAGGCCCGAATTGTGGAGTGAGGCTTATCAAAAGAAGATTATCATCTCGTCGCCCACCAATCTGTTTGCGCTGTTGAAGATTGTGGACGATTTGTGGAAGCGCGATATGCAGAGTCGTCATGCTTTGGAGATTGCCGAAGCGGGAGGACGATTGTATGACAAGTTTGTGGGCTTTGTGGAGAACATGAACGACATTGAGAAAAATCTCAAAAAGGCCACCGAGAGTTACGACAAGGCTTACAAGCAGTTGACGGGTAAGGGTAGTCTGGTGACACGTGCGCAACGTATGCGAGAATTGGGTGTCAAAGCGAACAAGACGTTGCCGAGTGGGATGTTGGATGCGGCGCTGGAAGATGGTGACGGAGAGTCGGAATAAGGGAGAAATCCAAATTTTTATAAATCAAGGCGTGTATTTTTGAAAAAAGTATCAAAAAAGTTGGCGTAATAGTTAAAAAAGATATAATTTTGTTCCAAATGAAACGTTAGTAGTGCAGAATTCTGCACAATACAATGCTTTTTAAGGGAATGCGTTTGATAATTAAAATTCTTTTAGCCTTTGTTTTGATGGTTGTTGCCATCCCGATAGCCAACGGTCAGGAGGTGTTGTGGGGAGTGGATATGAACTATCGCTTCGATAATCGTGAATATGTGGATTTGCAGGTGGCCAATTCGGGAACAATGTTCGGTTCTCGTTTGTCGCCGCAGTTGGGAATCACGTGGAATCAGACCAATACTCTCATGGCGGGTGTCAATCTGATGAGTGATTTCGGCCATAGATCTTTTTATACCAAGCCCGATTTCTTTGCTTATTACAATTATGATAATGGCCGTTTTGACTTTACGGCCGGTGTCTTTCCGCGCGAGAAACTGACGGGCGAGTACTCTTATGTCTTTTTCAGTGATTCGTTGCGCTTCTATGATGCCAATCTCGAAGGACTTATCATGCATTACAAGACGCGTATTTTCAATTTCGAGATAGGTTGCGACTGGAACAGTATGTACTCTTCGGATCGTCGCGAGAAGTTTATGGTCTTCTCGGCGGCGCAATACAAGCCGGGAGTGTTCTATGTGGGTTATAGTTTTGATATGTATCACCATGCGGGCAGCTACACATTGGGTGGTGTGGTCGATAATGTGCTGGTAAGTCCCTATCTGGGCGTGGATTTGTCGGAGCTGACGGGGATGCAGACCTTCAAGGTGCAGGCGGCGTGGTTGCAGGCATTTCAGAACGACCGCAGCCATGTGGGAGATTATGTCTCCCCGGGCGGTGCGCAGTTAGATGTAAGGCTGAAATACAAGGGATTCGGAGTGAACAACAACCTCTATTTGGGCGACAATCTGTTCCCCTATTACGACTGCCCCTATGAGGATGATAACGGAACCACATATTCTTATTATTTATATAACGGTGATCCGTATTATAAAACCACGTCGGGCGTGTATAACCGTTTGGAGTTGTTCTGGGAGACCAATCTGATAAAGGATGTGAAGACCCGTATCTCGTCCATACACCATTATGACGGCCATAATTGGGGTTGGCAGCAGGCTATCACGTTGCGTCTGACATTGGGCGGCCGTCTGTTCGGGAAACGATAGGTATTTTGTTTGATAGGATAAAGTTTATGATGGGCATCTTAAAAAAAAAGGATGCCCATTTTTTTGTTTTAGGGTATGAAAGTCGGTTGTTTTGTGTGAATTGTCACCCAAAAAGTGTATATTTGAAAGTTTATTGCACGAAGGAAAAGAAATATTAACCGAAATAAATAAAACATATGGAACAAGAGAAACAGGGCGGAACACTGCCCGAAAATGCTTATCGAGAACTCGCCCCGGGCGAGGAGTATAAACCTCTCATGCCGGCCGACAGCAAACCCAAGGAGGTTACTTTTTATTCTGTGTCGTTCGGTATCCTCATGGCAATCATCTTCTCGGCGGCTGCCGCATATTTGGGATTGAAGGTGGGACAGGTCTTTGAGGCCGCCATCCCCATTGCGATTATTGCCGTTGGAGTGGGTGCCATCAGGGGTAAAAAGAACATGCTGGGACAGAATGTGATTATTCAGTCCATCGGAGCCAGTTCGGGAGTGATTGTGGCGGGAGCCATATTTACCTTACCGGCTCTCTATATTCTGGGGCTGGAAGCCAAGTTTTATCAGATATTCCTGTCGTCTTTGTTGGGCGGAATGTTGGGCATTGTGTTGTTGATTCCTTTCAGAAAGTATTTTGTGAAGGACATGCACGGTAAGTATCCGTTCCCCGAGGCAACTGCCACGACAGAGGTGCTTGTGTCGGGCGAAGGTAAGGCTGGACAGGCGAAACTGCTGGCTGTGAGTGGTCTGATAGGAGGACTGTATGATTTTATTGTCGGTACGTTCGGCTGGTGGACCGAGAGTGTGTCTACGCGCCTGACGGAGTGGGGTGCCATGTTGGCCGATAAATTCAAATTGGTCTTCAAGGTCAATACCGGTGCGGCCGTGCTCGGCTTGGGATATATTATCGGTTTGAAATATGCGGCGGTTATTTGTGCCGGTTCGTTTGTGGTGTGGTTCGTACTGATACCGCTGTTGAACTATTTTGCTCCCGGAATGACGGTGGCAGTGGGCGACGGCATTACCACCCTGCTGGGTGACATGACGGCCGAGGAGATCTTTACCAACTATGCCCGCCCGATAGGTATCGGTGGTATTGCAATGGCGGGTATTATCGGTATTGTCCGCTCTTCTAATATCATCAAGCAGGCGGTAGGTCTGGCTGTGACCGAGTTGCGCGGAAAGGGTTCGGCCGGTACCGAGCAGCGCACCCAACGCGATATCTCGATGAAAATCATCTTCACTGTGATAATCGCTCTGCTGATTACTACTCTGGTGTTCTTCCAGTTTGGTGTTCTGAATAATTGGATACATACGATAGTGGCACTGCTGATAGTGTTTATTATTTCGTTCCTGTTTACGACGGTGGCTGCCAATGCGATTGCTATTGTGGGAACCAATCCTGTGTCGGGAATGACACTGATGACATTGATACTCAGCTCGCTGGTGCTGGTTAGTGTCGGCCTGACGGGTACGAGTGGAATGACGGCAGCCATGATTATCGGAGGCGTTGTGTGTACGGCCTTGTCTATGGCGGGTGGATTTATCACCGACTTGAAGATTGGCTACTGGCTCGGAACATCGCCGGCCAAACAGGAGGGATGGAAATTCCTCGGAACTTTGGTTTCGGCTGTGACGGTTGCAGGCGTTATGTTGGTTCTGAACAAGACCTACGGTTTTGTGGGCGAGAACGCCATGGTTGCTCCGCAGGCAAATGCAATGGCGGCTGTGATCAAGCCGTTGATGTCGGGCGGAACGACTCCGTGGATGCTCTATTTTGTGGGTGCGGCATTGGCATTGATTCTCACTATGATCGGTGTGCCGGCGCTGGCATTCTCGCTGGGTATGTTCATTCCGTTGGATCTGAATACTCCGTTGTTGGTGGGCGGTCTGATCAGCTGGTTCGTATCAACACGTTCGAAAGATGCGGCACAGAATAAGGCTCGCAGAGATAAAGGTACGCTGATTGCCTCGGGTTTCATTGCCGGAGGTGCTTTGATGGGAGTGGTGAGTGCATTGTTGAAATACTTCGGTGTGGAGGCTTTTGCAACAACATGGAATCAGTCGGGAGGTGCCGAATGGGTTGCTCTCGGTGTTTATATCATCCTCATCGGTTACTTCATTTGGGATTCTATTAGAGCCAAGAAGGATGAGTAGTTAATAAGTGATTTGAGCATAAAAAGAGAATAAAATATGGAACTTTTAGAGAGATTTTTGAAATATGTTGCTTTTGACACGCAGAGCAGTGAAGAGAGCGAGACCTTCCCTTCGACCGATAAGCAGAAAGTGTTGTTGACTGCGTTGGCGGAGGAGATGAGAGCCATGGGGCTGGAAGAGGTGGAGATGGATCAGTATGGCTATGTGATGGGTACGATTCCTGCCAGCGAAGGTTGTGAGGATAAGCCTGTTATCGGATTCATTTCGCATGTCGATACGAGTCCCGATATGAAGGGTGCCGATATTAAGCCGCAGATTATCGAGTGTTATGAGGGTGGCGACATCCGCCTGAATGACCAACTGACCATGACGGTGGCCGATTTTCCGGAATTGTCACGTTTCGTAGGACATAAATTGGTGACTACCGATGGAACAACCTTGTTGGGAGCCGATGATAAGGCGGGAGTGGCGGAAATCATGACGGCGGCCGAGTATCTGATTGCGCACAAGGAGTTGAAACATGGTAAAATCAGAATAGGTTTCACGCCCGACGAGGAGATTGGCCGTGGTGTGGATTTCTTTGATGTGGCTCGTTTCGGTGCAGATTTCGCCTACACGATGGATGGCGGTGCAGAGGGCGAGTTGGAGTTCGAGAACTTCAATGCGGCGAGTGCCAAGTTTGTGGTGCAGGGACGCAACATACATCCCGGTTATGCGAAGAACAAAATGATAAATGCCATGCATATAGCCATGGAGATAAACGGCATGTTGCCTGCAACGGAACGTCCCGAACATACGGAAGGTTATGAAGGATTCTATCATCTTGTCGGCATGAAAGGCGAGGTGGAGCAGGCCGAACTGAGCTATATCATCCGTGACCATTCGCGCGAGAAATTCGAGGCAAAGAAACAATATTGTGAACGTGTGGCGGCTTACATGAACGAAAAGTATGGTAATATTGTTGAACTGAAACTCAAAGACCAGTATTACAACATGCGCGAGATGGTGGAACCCCATCCCGAGGTGATAGACAAGGCGGTGGCCGCAATGAAGATGGCAGATGTGGAGCCGATCATCAAACCGATCAGAGGTGGAACCGATGGCGCCCGATTGTCGTTTATGGGGTTGCCGTGTCCGAATATCTTTGCGGGCGGCATGAACTTCCACGGCAAGTTTGAGTATTGCTCGGTGAATACCATGCAGCGCGCCATGCAGACAATTGTTAATTTGGCGACGTTGTGGGCCGAATAAAATGTAAAAGACAGATAACTAATAAAGAAATTTTATATATTTGTCATCTGTAATGGGATACAGTATCACTTCCATTGCTTTGTGAGGAGGGAATGGTGATTGACTAAAAGGGAACAAAAAAACCTAAACAAATAATAATTTATAGAAAGACGTTATGAAAAAACTTATGATGTTGGTATGTGCCATGAGCATTGCTGCAATGTCGGTTATGGCACAGGAGTCGGGTAAGAACGATTTTAACTATGAGTTCACCGATGTAAAAAAGATTGAGGCTACTCCGGTTAAGAATCAGGCAAGCAGCGGTACCTGCTGGGCTTTCTCTACCATCAGTTTTTTGGAGAACGAGTTGCTGAAAGCCGGTAAGGGCGTACAGGATTTGTCGGAGATGTGGATTGTACGTTGGGCTTACTATGAGAAAGCCATCAAGTATGTTCGCATGCACGGAACCATCAACTTCTCGCAGGGCGGTGCTACCGAGGATGTGTTTGCAATGTGGGAGAAATACGGTATCGTTCCCGAGGAGGTTTATACCGGTTTGCAGTATGGCTCAAAGACTCACCGTCATGGCGAGATTGAGGCTGCTTTGAAGGCATATGTAAGCTCTATCATCAACAACCGTCAGCTCTCAACCAAATGGTTGGAGGGTCTGAATGGTATTTTGGACGCATATTTTGGCGAACTTCCCGAGACTTTCACCTGGGAAGGCGTTGAGTACACTCCCAAGAGCTATGCAGAGCATCTTGGTTTGAACATGGATGATTACATCTCGTTCACCTCTTACACTCACCATCCGTTCTATACCTGGTTCCCCGTTGAGGTTCCCGATAACTGGATGTGGGCTGAGTCTTTCAACCTTCCTATCGATGAGTTGATCAGCGTTATCGATGCCGCTATTGACGGTGGTTACTCTGTTGCTTGGGGTGCCGATGTTAGCGAGCAGGGCTTCATTCGTAAGAACGGTCAGGGTTATGCCATCATTCCTCCCTTCTACAAAGAGGATAAGAGTGACACCGAGGAGGCAAGATGGGTGGAGTTGACCGCAGCTGAGCGCGCAATGACCATCTCTAACCTGACTGCTCCCGTGAAACCGACCGAGATCACTCAGGAGATGCGTCAGAAAGCATTTGACAACTATGAGACTACTGATGACCACGGTATGTGTATCGAGGGTTTGGCAAAAGATCAAGACGGCAACAAATTCTATCGCGTAAAGAACTCGTGGGATACCACTTACGGATATGACGGTTACCTCTATGTTTCGGAGCCTTTCATGAAGTACAAGACCATGAATATCGCAGTTAACAAGAAATCACTGCCCAAAGCAATCAAAGCAAAATTGGGTATCAAATAGTTTTGAGAAACAAGAAGGAAGGTGCCGTATGCCGAGAAAGGATATACGGCACCTTTTTTATATGTGGTGTGGCGATGGAGGGGCGGGTAGAGTAGAGTAGAGTAGAGCGTTGATCTGTACATGCCGTCTGTGATATACCCGGAAAAGAGTGTCGGTTGAGACTTATTGGGGCAGAATTATGACATTTCGAACGATTTTCTTATTTTTGTGAGATTAATACGGGGCGTTGTTTGAATCGAATGGTTCGGATGGCGACGTAAGACAATGAAACAAAAACATATGGAGAACAGCAACAGTGTATCGGAGTATATGTGTCCGCGTGATGAAGCCGAATTCAGAGCCATTATCGAACGTGTGACAAGCAATCGCTTTTTCAAGTTTTTTTCGCAAGCCGTGTGGGGGCCCACTCCGCTGGATAAGACGAGAGCTTTGATGAAATCTATGAACGGTGTGGATGACTTCCAACAGCGTGTCATGCGTCCGTTTGTGGGTAATCTGTTGGCTATGACATCGAAGGGGCTGACATACTCGGGACTGGAACATCTGGAACGCGACAAAGGTTATTTGTTTATCTCGAATCATAGAGATATTGTGGTGGATCCGTTGCTGTTGGAGTATGTGTTGATGTGCAACGATATGCCTACAACCGACATCACCATCGGAAACAATCTGTTGCATATGCAGTTTCTGGTGGATTTGGCATGTTTGAATAAGATTTTCCGCGTGGTGCGTGACAGTAAATCCATAAAAGACTATTTGGCCAATTCGATGCTACTTTCGCGTTTTCTGCGTTCGACGGTAGCGGAGGGACGCAGCGTGTGGATTGCCCAGCGAAACGGTCGCGCAAAGGACGGTAACGATTTGACGGACCGCGGATTGGTCAAGATGTTTGACATGAGTGACGGTACGAAGGATTTTGTGGCTTCGTATGAGAAACTGAATATTGTGCCGGTGTCCATCTCGTACGAGATAGAGTCGTGCGACTATCTGAAAACCATGGAGCTGTATAAGACACGAGACGGAGGTCACTATGTGAAGGGACGCCATGAGGATATGAAGAGTATTCTTACGGGTGCCATGCAACCCAAGGGTCGTATCCATATGGAGTTCTGCAAACCTCTCTCGCATGAGGATCTTGTGGCCTTGGGCGAAGGGTCAAAGAATGGTTTCCAGAATGCGCTGTCGGAGCTGTTGGAACGTCGCATAATGGATAACTACAAGTTGTTCCCGTTTAACTATGTTGCCCACGATTTGCGTTCGGGGGCTGCGGTTTATGCCGACCAATATACTGCCGAGGAGCATGATGAATTCCTTGTCCGTTTGGAGGTGTTGAAAGAAATGGCTTCGGCCGAGGGTGCTGATTATGAGGCAATGAAAGAGATTTATCTCGGCATTTATGCCAATCCTGTGGATAATAAGAACTAAAACCTGTCGAACCGCGCAACGAGTTGTGACGTGTTCTCGCGATAGAACCGAAAAAAAACGGAGTTTTCAAATGAAAACTCCGTTTTTTTTGTTGCCCGAAAGCCGATTACTCCTGACCTTTCTTTGCGATGAGTTCGAGCAGGTCATTGACGGTGGTCAACTCCGTAACCTCCTCCAAAGGAAGTTCTACACCTGCCTCTTCCTCAATCTCGGCAATCATGCTCATGAATGAGAAAGAATCAATGTCAAGATCGTTTCTGAAATCTGTCTGCTCCGTAATCTTCTCGGGATCTACATCTACGTATTTTACTACTATTTCCTTAATCTTTGCTAACATAGGTGTTGTTTTTAGTTTATTCGAATTTTATAGCATATCTCTTTATCTTGCCGGTTGCTGTACGGGGCAGGGGAGTGGCGCTGAGAATGATGTCGGAGATTTTGCAATCATAAGCTTTGGTCTTGTTGTACTCCGCAACCTTCTGGCGGTATTCATCTCTCTTTTCGGGATGCTCCGTAGCAATTACCAGCACCAATTTCTCGTCTTTGAGTGCCAGGGCCAGATCATCCTCTTTGAGCAATGCATTCAACTGCATCTCCCACTCGGGGCAGAAAACCTTCACTCCGCTTCCCAATACCAACATGTCTTTCTTCTTGCCCGTCAGATGCAACATTCCATCCTCGTCGATGTAGCCGGTGTCGCCCGTACGAAGATAACCTTCCTCATCGAAGGTTGCTTTTGTCGACTCTTCGGCTTTGTAGTAGCCTTTCATCAATCGGTTGTTCAAGACAAGGATTTCGCCGTCCTCGGCAATCTTTATCTTGCTGTTCCACGGCTCCATGACATCACACTCGCCGTTGGCCTTGTTGCACGAGATAACGGCCGAGGTCTCGGTCAGGCCATATCCGCAGAATACCGTAATGCCTATGCTTCTCATATAAGCGGCCACATCTTTTCTGCACTGACTTCCTCCGATGACAGCGAGTTTCAACTCGGGATTGAATTTTTTTGCTGCGGTAAGGAATGTCACGATTGTGGGAACCGAGATGAGTATCGTAGGGCGTACGATGGCCAAATCACGCATTGCATATTTGGGACTCTTGCAGAGGTAACCTCTGATGCCCAACATGAAACAAGCCATGAATGTGGTGGTGAAACCGAAGATGTGCGACAGCGGCAGAATCATGAGATTGCGCTGATTGCCATCGGCAACGAATTCAAAATGCTTTGCGCTCTCACTACCAGCATTGCACAAAGCCTCCGGAGTCAGTTCCACTGCTTTTGCGAGTTCCGTGGTTCCCGAGGTAAAGAAAAGAACATTACCCTCTTTCCCCTCCTCTGCCAAGAAACGCAGGCTGGGCTCGTGAACATACGGCAACAGAGCCGCCACGTTTTTCTCGTTGTAGCACTCGGGGTCGAATATGATGTGATCCACATCGGCATATGCGGTTGCAATTTTCAACTCCTCAATGCTTGCCATGGGGTTGAGGAGAACAGTTTGACGACCTGTTATGATTGATGCGAAGAGGGCAGCCAGGCACTTCACCGAGTTGTCAAGAATGAGGCCTGTGCAGCTCCAATCGGCCGCCGTCAGCTCTTGTTTGTATTCTTCCACTCTTGCATAGAACTCTTTGTAGGTTACATCGATAAAACCGTTTGGAGTGATGTCGGAGTAGCAGATGGAGTCGGCGAAATTTTCCAATCCTGCATTGAGCAGATCGTTAAATGTTTTTGCTTCTGTTGCTTTCATTTGTGTCACAGTTTTTGTTTTTTGTTTGAGCATAGCGGTTTTGTGCCATGCTGATATAGGTTTTGATTCGCACAAATATAACTCAATCTTTCGTTTTCGATTTAAGCATAAATGTAAAATGCTACGATGCCCAAATCGTTGTGGCATATAGCTATTGCTTTGCCACCACTGCCATGAAGACCAAATCGTTCTGACTGTCATTGACCAGGCTGTGAGACTCACCTTTCGGACAATAGACGCACATGCCCTGCTTGACGGGATGTTTGCCGTCACTCTCCACAATGCAGCCACAACCCTCCACGACGAAGAGTATTTCGCTGTCCTGCTCGTGGGTGTGCATGCCTATTGAGGCTCCGGGAGCCAATCGTCCGTTAAGGATACGGTTCACGCCGTCATCGCTGATGCGCAATGCAATCTCTTTCTCTCCTCCCTTGAAATTGGGGATGATGTTTTGCTCTATTTTCTCAAAATCTATTACCATGATCGGATTGTTTTTTTACTGTTTAATGGCCCTTTGTGAGGGCAGTTTAATCGTCGACAAAGTTATGCTTTTTCGTGGTGTTGTGCAAGGTTTTTTGTGTGTCCGTATGAAGATGAAAGCGAAAAATCGTTATTGGTCGGAAAAGAAATAACCATTTGACGGGTTATAATTTTCGTGTTGCAGGAAAAAGTATTAGTTTTGCGAATTGTCAGGTGTTATAAGTGCCCGTAATATTTTGTGAGGCCGACTTTTAACCACTGATTTTTTTGATTAGCAATAGATAGCTTTAAGTATAAAATGAACAAAGAGCAGGAAATTAATAATTCTAAGGAGCCGAGCTTGTTGCAGGCCATAATTCCTTTGGTGGCACTTGTGTGTCTGATTTGCCTCAATGTCATATTGCTTGGTGACGACACCCTTTCGGGCGCCAATCAGATGGCATTGTTGTGCGCCTCTTTTGTGGCGGGAGGTATTGCCATGTACAACGGAGTCTCTTGGAAACAGATAATGCAGGGTATTCTGAAAACCCTTAATTCTTCTACGGGTGCAATCATTATACTGTTGATGATAGGTCTGTTGGCGGGAACGTGGATGCTGAGTGGAGTAATCCCGAGCATGATTTATTACGGTCTGTACATCCTGCGACCCGAGTATTTCCTGCCGGCCGTGGTGGTTATCTGTTGCATCGTGTCGGTGGCTACGGGTAGTTCGTGGTCTACGGTTGCCACTGTGGGTGTGGCTTTGCTGGGTGTGGGACAGACTTTGGGATTTAATGATGCGGTGGTTGCGGGTGCAATCATATCGGGAGCCTATTTCGGAGATAAAATATCGCCGTTGAGTGATACTACGAACCTGGCATCGGCTACTGCCGGTACGGAGCTGTTTACCCACATTAAGTATATGCTGAATACTACGATACCTACAATTCTGTTGACCATTATTATTTTCACCTGCATATCGTTGTTTGGCGAGTTGGAGACCACCGAGATTTCGGTCGGGCAGATGCAGAGTGCCATTGCGGAGGTGTTTAATGTGTCGCCGTTGTTGTTTGTGGTTCCGGTTATAGTGATTGTGATGATTGCCAAGAAGTGCGCACCCATTCCCACTCTGTTTATTGGCGGTGTGTTGGGTGGAATAGCAGCCGTTATAGCTCAACCCGATGTTGTGGCGGCCATTGCGGGCGAGAGTTCGTTGACAGCGGCAGGAGCATATAAGGTTGTGATGCAAGCCATGTATGGCCCGACGGAGTATGCAACCGGTAATGAGATGTTGAACAACCTTTTTGCCACTAACGGTATGGCCGGCATGTTGAATACGGTGTGGCTGATAATTATTGCCATGGTGTTCGGTGGAGTGTTGGATGCAGGCCGATTCCTCGAAAAAATCACATCCACACTGATCAGAAAAGTCAGCTCTTCGCAGGGCGGTATGGTTACGACCACTGCGGCTACGTGTATAATGTTCAATATGACCACCTCGGACCAGTATATCTCAATAGTGATTCCGGGCAAGATGTTCAAGGATGCCTACCGCCGTCGTAGATTGGCTCCTGAGGTGCTGAGCCGAACATTGGAGGATGCCGCTACCGCCACGTCGGTGCTTATACCGTGGAACACCTGCGGTGCAACTCAGGCGAGTGTGTTGGGTGTTGCGACGATTGCCTATCTGCCTTACACGTTCTTCTGTTATTTGAGTCCGTTGATGAGTATCCTTTTCGCGTGGTTGAATATACGCATCCATAGATTGACGGACGAACAGGTGGCTCAAATGGAGAAAGAGGAGAGAATTCTGGCCGAGTCTTAATAGAGCTGAACGGGTGAATATTTGAATGTGAGGAGAGAATATTGAGAGGAAAAAATGTTTATCTTCGCGCCGATTTTGATGTTACCAAGAAATAAACGAAAAAAATTAGAGAATAATCATGCAAGATTCGGAGATTTATAATTTTATACACAACGTATTTATCGGAATTTTCGCGTTGTTTCCTGCTGTCAATCCTATCGGTACGGCATTCATTGTCAATCCCTTTTTCGCAGGGTTGAGCCGAAAGGAACGTCAGAAATATGTGTTCCGTATAGCTCTTTACTCGTTTTATATCTGTGTGGTAATCTTGTTCTCCGGAAACTGGATTCTGCAACTGTTTGGTATTTCGGTGCCTGTTGTGCGAATTGCGGGTGGAATCTTGATTTGTTATATGGGCTGGAATGTTCTCTCGGGCAGGGACGCATTTGAAGAGGATGACGGAAAGAGAGATAGTCATAGCGAGGACAAGGAGAAACAGGTTGCCGACAAGGTGCTTTTCCCGCTGACCTTCCCGATTACTTGTGGTGCAGGAACCATCTCGGTGTTGTTCACCCTCAGTGCATTGGATGAGGGTCATTCGTTTGGCGATTTTATATTCAACACCTCCTCAATTCTGGTATCGGTAATAGTAATCTGTCTGATGGTATATTTCATGTATCTCAATGCTCCTTATATTACCAGACGTCTGGGCCCCAAAAAAGAGCAGGTGTTCAACCGAATGATGGCATTCTTGATCCTGTGTGTCGGAATTCAGATTTTGTCGGTGGGTGTGTCGGATCTTTTGCGTCAGAATGGAATTATCAAGAGTACCCCGACCGAGAAAGTGGAGCAGTTGAGTATGGCTGTGAAAGATGTTGATGATCACAAATTAATGATAAAAGATATGAAAACTTACGCAATTATTTCCACCGAGAAGGGCGATATGAAGGCCGAACTCTATGTGGAGGAGACTCCCGGAACAACTGCCAATTTCATAGATTTGGCTAATAAGAACTTTTATGATGGATTGACATTTCATCGTGTAATTCCCGATTTCGTAATTCAGGGAGGCTGTCCTATCGGTGACGGTACGGGCGGTCCGGGTTACAGCATCAAGTGTGAGACCGATGCTCCGCGTCAGTATCATGACAGAGGCGTTTTGTCGATGGCTCATGCAGGAAAAGATACTGGTGGCTCACAGTTCTTCATCTGCCACAACAGAGAGAACACTCAACATCTTGATGGCCGCCACACTTGCTTTGGTAAAGTGGTTGAGGGCTTGGATGTGATTGATGATATCCGTATGGGTGACAAGATTCTTTCGATTCGTATTGTGAAAGAGTAGGTAGTTCTTGTGTGAATTGGATTCTAACCGTGGCCGAATAATGTTCGGTCACGGTTTTTTTATGAGTTGTTCCGACAGGCCTTTTTGTGTTGTGTAAGGGTGAATGTGATGGGTGCAGCATGGAGTTTGCAATCGGGTGGGTGTAAACTTTGTGGTTATGGAAAGAGTGATGAAGGTGCTGACTCTTTGTGTCTTGTCGGTTGCTTTGGCCGGTTGCTGGCATGAGGAGAAACCGATAAATGTGGTGCGTCCTGTGAGTGTGGTGATGGTGGAACGGATGGCAGAGTACGAAAAGGAGTATGTAGGAGTCGTCACGCCGCAGGAGAGTACCGTTCTGGCTTTTCCCGTTGCGGGTCAGGTGGTGGCTGTTAATGTTGTTGAGGGTAGTGATGTGCGTAAGGGCGAGGTGTTGGCACGTCTTAATCCGGAGGAGATGACGCTCCAATTCGAGGCCGAGAAGGCCAATTTCCAAACCAAACAATCCATCTTGGACCGCAGTGAACGCCTATTGGCGCGTAATGCCATTTCGTTACAGGAGGTGGAGATAGCCCGCGCAGAGTTGCAGGCGGCTCGTTCTTCGTATGAATATGCTCTTTCGCAACTGTCCAACACAAGGCTTACGGCACCTTTTGACGGCTCAATCGAGAAACGATATGTTGAGCAATTTCAACGTGTGGGGGTCGGCGAGCCGATTGTAAGAGTGATAAATCCCGCACGGCTTGACGTTACCTTTCTGTTGCCCGAGAGTGATGCCGATATTGTGTATGCGCAGGAACGTTTTACGGTGATATTTGACAACAGGCCCGACATCGGATTTGAGGCCGAGATAAAAGCCAGCGTGAATGCCTCGGTCAATGGTGCGGGAATACCGGTGACGCTGTCTATTACGGACGCGAGATTCTCGCCGCAACGTTATAACGTGAAGTCGGGATTCGCATGCCGAGTGAAGGTCGGGATAGAGATTGAAGAACGCTTTGGCGATTATGTGACAGTGCCTTTGACGGCAATTTTTTCTCCTTCGGGGACTGATAGTGAGACCTGTGTGTGGGTCTATGATAGTGCTGATGCAAGGGTGAGTATGCGTCGTGTGATTACTGACGGATTGAGCAGTGCCGATATGGTGATAGTAAAGGACGGACTGCGTGGCGGAGAATTGGTGGTGACGGCAGGAGTCTATCATCTGGTCGAGGGGCAGAAAGTTTCATTGCTTAACGGGGAGTCGCTATGAGTGTACCGAAGTTTGCTCTGGGAAACAGAAAACTGATATGGTTTCTGTTGGCGGTCATGTTGGTGGGAGGTGTGTTCTCGTTCGGTGAATTGGGAAAGAAAGAGGATGCTCCGTTTGTGATCAAGTCGGCCGTATTGGTTACGTCATATCCCGGTGCCACACCCGAGGAGGTGGAACAGCTGGTTACCGAGCCGATAGAACGCGAGGTGCAATCTTTGGCCGGAGTGTATAAGATACGTTCCGAGTCGTCGTTCGGACTGTCGAAGATAACGGTTGAGTTGGCGCCCTCCACTTCGCCCGATGCTATTCCGCAGAAGTGGGATGAGTTGCGTCGCAAGGTTCTCAACATACAACCTCATTTGCCCGATGGCGCAGGGCCTGTGACGGTGAATGATGATTTTGGAGATGTGTTCGGTATCTACTATGCTCTTGTGGCCGGCGAAGGGTTCTCTTGGGATGATTTGCGCCGGTATGCAGAATATATAAAGACGCGTCTGGTGGCGGTTGAGGGGGTGCAGAAGGTGATGTTGTATGGCGAGCAGCGAGAGGTGGTAAATATTTTTGTGTCACCGTCGACATTGGCCAATCTCGGCATCAATCCGGGCATAATGGCTGCTGCGGTGACGTCACAGAACAGACCGGTCAATACGGGCCTGTTGCAGACGGGGGCAATGGACCTGACGGTTGTTGCTTCGGGCTCTTATGCCGATGTGCAGGACATCCGCAATCAGATTATCTCCACGCCCGATGGCCGACAACTGCGTATAGGGGATTTCGCCATCGTGGAGAAAGGATATGCCACTCCCACCACGAGCCTGATGCGTGTCAACGGACACAAGGCTATTGGTATCGGTGTGGCCTCTTTGCCGACGGTAGATGTTGTCAAGACGGGCGAGGCGGTGAAGGCGAAGATTGAGGAACTGTTACCCCTGATTCCGGTGGGGTTGGAGTTGCAACCGCTTTATCTTGAAAATGAGATTGCCGCCCAAGCCAACCGAACCTTTTTGCTCAACCTCATTGAGTCGGTAGCCATTGTCATATTTATCATTATGTTGGCCATGGGGTTGAGGGGCGGAGTGCTGATTGGCTCCTCGTTGCTCTTTTCGATTGGAGGTACCATGTTGCTGATGTTGATGCTTGATGTGGGACTCAACCGAACCTCGTTGGCGGGATTTATCATTGCCATGGGTATGTTGGTCGATAATGCCATTGTGGTGACCGACAATGCGCGTGTGATGATACAGCGGGGCAGGGACCGTCATGGGGCGTTGATTGACGGGGCGGTAAAGTCGCAATGGGGACTATTGGGGGCAACTTTTATCGGTGTAATATCCTTTCTGCCTCTATATCTGGCACCTTCGTCGGTGGCCGAGATAGTGAAACCATTGTTCGT
>JAGBHS010000096.1 GCA_017935385.1 Tidjanibacter sp. | reverse complement strand
AGACGGGACTCGAACCCGCGACCCTCGGCTTGGGAAGCCAATGCTCTACCAACTGAGCCACTACCGCATTACATCAGCAAAGATACACATAATCTTTATTTTGTAATGGCATTTTTAAACAAAAACTTTTGTGGGGCGCAATACTGACATTGCAACTTCCCTTATTCCTTCTCTCTACGCAACTATTTTTTAAACAAAAACTTTTGCGGTGCGAAAACCTGATGTTGTAGCTTTCCGTATTTCTTCACTTTTCACAATTCTTTTTAAACAAAATCTCTTGTGGGGCGCAATACTGACATTGCAACTTCCCTTATTCCTTCTCTCTACGCAACTCTTTTTTTTGCAAAAAACAAACAGCAATAAATAATAAATCTGCATAAAAAAAGCCGCCCTCGGAGCGAAGGCGGCTTCTACTTTTTAAATATATCGTTTACAAACTGAACTGACAACTGATGTAAGCCATGCACTTGTTGTCAGCACCATCAGCCTTGGGCATATTCATACGGAAGTTAGGTGCAAGTTTGATATAGTCGTTGAGTTTAAACTGCATACCCGCAATAATCGCAGACTCGTCCTTTGCTATATTCCAATCATCTTTTGATGCAATCTGATCGTAACGAGCATAAATCTCAGCCGTTTTATTCAAATTAACAGCTCCGAATACCGAGAAACCATCCATGTCTGCTCCCTTTACATATTTTGTATTCTGCATAATATTATATTCTGCAGCCAAATAGAAAGAATCACCTTTGTAACCGAGCAATGAAGAGAAGTTGAAAATATCATCATCAGCAGCGGTTGCTCCCTCGTTCAGGCCAGCATAAAGGCGCAATGTGAGTCCCTCTGCGGGAGTGATTGTAGCACCCAGACCATAGAGAAGTCCGTCATTGCTCTGAATCTTCTTAAATCCTTCACCATTCGAAACCATCACATCGGCTGACAACCAATCATTGAATTTATAGGCTGCCGAAAGACCGATATCTGCGCTGTCACCAAACTTATATTGGGTCAGGAAGGTTTTCATAATATAACGATGGCCCCAATATTTCTCCTGAAAATCAGTGGCCGTCAGAGGAATAATACCCGCATTAAGAGTAAGTGCACCAGTTTTCCAAGAAACCATTGCGTTTTTGATGTATGCAATGTGCTGATAGTCGCCGACATCAGAAGATTTACCAACATCCATCACAGCCTTGATTTGCAATTCATCGGTAAGCTGGTATTGATAACCCAGATAACTTCGGTCGATACCGAATCCACGATCGTCGTTATAGCTCCCGAAACCTGTATGAAAATTACTAAATATCACAATGATAGGTTCACCCTTCGGTGCATTGTTCTCCTGTGCTGAAAGAGAAACGCAGGTACACATGAACAGACCTGCCAAGATGAGTTTTAATTGTTTCATGATGTTTTGTATTTACATTATACTATTGCAAATATAATCACAACTCGCCAAATCAGATAACATTCCTTGATTTTTCCTGTTTTTTGCCCTCTCCATCACCCAGACAAATCAACCTGATGTGATACCACTCGTTCCTCGGCAACCAATTGCCCTTTATCTAAAATCAACACTCTGTTGCAGGTTTGTTTAATCAAGCCCGTATCATGAGTTGCGATAAGTGTAGTATGGGAAAATGAACGAATAAGTTCGATGATTTGTTGGCGCGCTTGTAAGTCAAGATTGGAAGTAGGTTCATCCATGATGAGTATATCGGGTTGCATGGCAAGAACACCTGCTATGGCCACTCGTTTTTTCTGACCACCCGAAAGACGATGAGGAGACATATTGCCCAGCCCATCTGCCCCAACCGACTTCAAGGCCTTCCCTACTCTCTCTTCCACCTCATTTTTTGAAAATCCCATATTATATAGTCCAAATCCAACATCTTCGGCTACGGTAGGCATAAAAAGTTGATTGTCCGAATCCTGAAAAACCAATCCCACTTGCCGTCGCACGGAAGTAAGGCTTCTTTTGGAAACCTTCATTCCGCCGACAAAAACAGCGCCTTCCGAAGACATAAACAGCCCATTCGTAAGCATAATAAGAGTTGATTTTCCCGCTCCGTTTGCCCCTACGACTGCCACCTTCTCTCCATCCTCGATTCGGAACGAGATATTGCGCAGCGCAGTGTAACCATCAGGATAACGGAAAGAAACATTTAAGAATTCAAGAGAATGATGACTCATGGAATAACCTTATTTACATAAAGTAAAAGTTTAGTTCTTTAAGTGAGTCTTATTGGTTTTGTGCCAATTGGAGTGGTCGGGGATCTTTCTGTGGTCTAGTTTCAACATAGGTAATAAGAACAACCAGGCGGTGATGCAGAAGGGCCCCGTCAAGGTGGGAAGTCCCCATGTTTGCAGATGCACATTCATTGCGGCCTGTATGAAAACCGTCACCATAATTCCCACTATGGCCCATATTGCCGAACCCAAACCCGGCTTATAAAATATTGTTGCCAGAGCTATGGCTGTAAGCACTGCACTGAAACCGTACAAGCCGTTTGCAATATCATATCCCGACACCTTCATCGCCAGCGCCACCAACATAGCCAAAGCAGATCCTATTCCTGCCCATACTGCTGCCCAACCACTGCTTATTAACAAACCAACCATAAATATGGCTCCCGAAATCCATGAATCTATAAGAAACACCTGCGAAATGCCACGCAACCAATATTCGGCCACCTCTCCGGCACTCATATGCCCTATCGATTCAAAGTGAGACATTAGTGTCGGGGTTGACATATGTATGGCAGGCAGTTCGTGCATGGCACGTGCCGCAAACAGAAACACCCAGGTACAAAATACAAAGGGGAATGTTAATGAGTTTATACGCCACAAAGTCAGGATATTATTAAATCCTGCCCTAACCCATGTCGTCAGCGCCGCACAAAGCACAAGAGCCAACCACACATACAGTGTGTTTCCTAAAAATGTAGGGAATGCACATCCTACGAGAATACCATTAAAGCCCCATAGTCCTTGGTTGCCGTCTGTTTCGGGCAACCCGAGAAGGTATCCAGTCATCGTAGATACCACCAGTCCCAGCAAAGCCCCCCAAGCCACAAGCGGAGTGCCGCCTGAAACGGCACCATAAAAAATGCCCGCCAAGAAAAACAATCCTGTCCAGGCATTATTCTGAAACATCACCTGACCTGCTCCTCGCAGAAGCACTCCAATTATCCCGCCATTAGTTTTTTTAGTTGTATTTTCCATATTCCATATCATTAAATTACGTTATCGCCAAGGAAATTCTTTCGGCACAGGTCGCCCTTTTATTATTGTCCGTACTTTTGAACAAAATTCACGCACTGCCGACTTAACCAACTGTGTTTCACCACCCAAAACCTTATATTGCAAACCGCATCGGTTGGGCAAGCGCGTTATTCCTGCTGCAAGCTTCTTTTCATTATCAATAAAAGCATCTGTCTGACAATACAATTCATCAGCCGATTCGGGTGGTGTCAGAACAATCACATTAGCAAAAACATCATAATCGTGCAATTTCCCCGTATCGGTCAGGCAATCCTTATCGGGTTGAATAACCATTTTCTCTCTGAATAATTGTTGCCCGTCCTCTCGTTCGGCATGGGTGTAGAGGGACAACAAGTCATAAGCAAACACCTCGCCATGATATTTTCGACCACACAGGAATATTTCCGAATAGAACAACGTGGCCGATGGAGCAACCACAATCTCCGTTTCGGAGAAATAGCGAGCATTTCGGCAGGGAATGATCGGCTCGGGAATATATTCGAGATATGCTCCTTCTGCAAGAGATATAAACTGATAAAGAGCCGAATGATCATGCCGCATGGAGGCAATCTTTGTGGCGGCCCCTGTCGATATATGGGCACAACTTCCCTCTTTCAAGATAATCTCCTGGCGATATCTGTCGCCATCCACATTAGGCCCTCCCGACGAAAGAATATAGACACAGGGCAATTCGGGCATTTGCTCATCAAAATAGAGCGCTTGTTGCACTATCAACGGAACTCGGCGGTCAAGATTGCGCAAAATCGACTTGCCATTATTATCAAGCTCAAATTCCATTCGCACATAGCCACTCTTCCCTATTCCGCCGACAGGAATAGTTTTATTCTTATGCTCGATTTTCGTAGCCCTTTCCGAAACGGATGGATTCACACTCCTCATACCGTCATAATTTCTTGTTCTCTGACAACATCAAACAATGCCATACGACATATCAAGCCCACAAGTTCATCTATTCCGGCACCGGTCATACAGTTTGTGAAGACATACGGGCGTCCCTCGCGCATAAACTCCGTATCGTCACTCATCACCTGCAAGTCGGCATGTACATAAGGAGCAAGGTCGGTTTTGTTGATTACCAAGATATCTGAATGCGAGATACCCGGCCCGTCTTTGCGAGGAATCTTATCACCCGCCGCCACATCTATGACATAAATGAAAAAATCCACCAATGCGGGACTGAATGTAAGCGTAAGGTTATCGCCGCCCGACTCAATCAAGACCACATTGCCATCCGGGAATTTTTTCTCCATCTCTTCCACCGCGGCAATATTCATAGAGGGATCTTCACGAACTGCCGTATGAGGACAGGCTCCCGTCTCCACGCCTATGATACGTTCTTCGACCAATACGCCTTTCAATGTTTTTCGTACATGTTTGGCATCCTCAGTCGTCACCACATCGTTGGTAATTATCAATACCTTGAATCCCATATCCAGCAATCGTGGGGTTATGGCCTCTATTATGGCAGTTTTACCCGAACCGACGGGACCACCGATCCCTATTCTGCAAGTTGTATTCATTATATACTCCGTATTTTCAATTCATAAATAGCCGTTTCTTACCCTTCTCGTGCAGGGCGGTAAAAATATCCGCCTCTGGTGAGAATGTATTTATATTCTCCAATTTCATCTCTCTCGCCTCCTGATACAATGTTTCAAAATGGGTATTTAGTGAGAATAAAATCTGTTGTGTGTCGTAATGTGAAATTCTCATGCACCTCAAAGCGGCTCCAAGTATAATATTGGCCGTTCCGTAAAGTTGGGAACAGAACAAAGCCGACTCACTCAAATCGCAAGCTGCAAATGTCAATCCTTGTGCTACGGGAAGAGTCCCGCAGGTTTGCCCGCCAGTTATGTCGGTCAACCATCTTTTCAACATCATATCCGAGCATAATCGGCATGCAAGTTCTGCCATTTTCCGGCCCATACGAATACTCATCGCACGCGATTCTTCTTTCAGTTTGTAACACACTACCATTTTATCCGCCCTACAAATACCCTCGTAATCACTTTTTTTATGATTGCGATAAGTATTGATTGCGATGACCGCATCTGTGTGAGCCGTCTGCGTAGCCATTGTTCGTACATACTCCCTCAATGTTTCCGAATCGCAGACTATGCCATGCTCGGTTGCCGACTCCAATCCATTTGAAAATGAAAATGCTCCCGTCGGAAATGCCGAGTCGGAAAACTGCAACAAGCGCACCAGGTTTAATATCCTTTCCATCAGCAGAGTTTTGTTTTAAGAATCAATGGTGAGTGTGTTTGGCTAGATCGGCACCGCCAAAGAGGCGTCGTATTTCATGAGGTGCAAGATATGGAATCACTTGTTGCCCCGCCTGAAACTCATAGCTGATACCCTCAATATTGTGGGTGCGCATAACGCTGTCCATCACTTTCTTATCAACCGTCAGAGGAACAAACACTTTAGCTCCCTTTACTACTGCTGGCCAATGCTGATTGCCTAATGCGTGTCCAAGTTCTATTGCTGTCTGCAAAGCCTCTTCTGTCGGCAGATCAAGCAGATTGTCCAGATTCACCACTAGCACATCATGCAATTTAACTCTTAATACCGTTGCCTGACGGCTCTCGGGAAGATACTCAATGATGTCGCCGTCGGCAATGCGCACGTTACGTTCAAGCGCTATGGCCAACTCTCGCCCATCGTCACTATGTGTGACGAAACGACTCTTCTGTGCCATCCACGGATCAAGCGACACATATTCGATATGAAAATTTTTCAGTCTGTCATGCCATTCGGGCAATGAGATGTTTCCAATAAGTGTTGTATATACTTTCATTTTCCAATCTTATTTTATGTTTTTGGGAAGTACCGCACCACAGAGATACCTCCCAAAACATAAATCACAAATAATTAACTAAACCAGTACATCTGTCCGAGCGCAAACTCCTTTGCAGGTGGCACATAAGCCCTCTGTCCGTTTATAAACACCTCAAATGTTTCGGGATTGACCTCTATGTGAGGCATGCAACGATTCAACACCATATCGTATTTTGACAGCTGTCTGGTACGTCGTACGGGGCACACCATTCGTTCAAGTCCAAGACGTTGTTTAATGCCTGACTCAAAGGCTGCGTTCGAGACGAAGGTCACGCAAGTTTTCGGCAGAGCTAGTCCGTAAGCACCGAACATGGGACGATAATACATGGGTTGTGGTGTAGGTAGCGAAGCATTGGGATCGCCCATGTTTGCCCAACTTATCACACCGCCTTTTATAACCATCTTGGGTTTTGCGCCAAAGAATCGAGGCTCCCACAACACCAGATCTGCAAGTTTACCCTTTTCAACAGAGCCCAAAACATCAGACATGCCATAACAGATAGCCGGATTGATGGTCACCTTTGCCAAATAACGCAATACTCGGAAATTGTCATTCCCATCCATATCCTCATGCAATTTTCCACATGCATCCTTCATGTATGACGCCATCTGGAATGCACGCATGAAAGACTCTCCCACTCGTCCCATTGCCTGCGAATCGGATGATATCATAGACAATACACCCAAGTCATGAAATATATTCTCGGCTGCTTGTGTTTCTGTCCTTACACGACTCTCGGCAAATGCCACATCCGAAGGAATTTTAGGATTGAGATTATGACAAACCATAATCATATCAAACAGTTCCGCTTGAGAATTGATGCCGAACGGCAGTGTGGGATTGGTTGAAGACGGCAGCACGTTGGGCATTGCCGCAACTTTCAGCAGATCGGGAGCATGTCCTCCTCCGGCACCTTCCGTATGATATGTATGTATCGTTCTGCCGTCCATTGCCGCTATGGTATCCTCCACATAACCACCTTCATTCAATGTGTCGGTATGGATTGCCACTTGAACATCATATCTGTCTGCCACCTTCAATGCAGTGTCTATCGCCTTGGGGGTGGAGCCCCAATCCTCATGAATCTTCAATCCGCAGACACCTGCTTCAATCTGCTCGGCCATAGGCTGTTTCATTGAGCAGTTACCCTTGCCCAACAAACCTATATTTATAGGCACGCCCTCAAACGATTGCAAAATACGTTCTATATTCCACTTTCCCGGAGTTATCGTGGTGCCATTTGTGCCATCCGACGGGCCGATACCTCCACCCACCAAAGTAGTTATTCCGTTACTTAAAGCAGCTTCGGCCTGCTGTGGAGATATTACATGCACATGACCATCTATGGCGCCGGCCGTAAGAATAAGGTGCTCTCCCGAGATGGCATCGGTTGCCGCACCCGTTATCAATTCGGGACATACATTGGGCATAATGTCCGGGTTACCCGCCTTACCGATACCGGCAATTTTCCCGTCTTTTATACCCACATCGGCCTTTACCACGCCCAGTTTTGCGTCAATGATTGTAACGTTGGTTATGACCAAATCCAATGCCCCATCTTTCGATGTAATTGAACTTGACTGCCCCATTCCGTCACGTATTGTTTTACCTCCGCCATAAACCACCTCGTCACCATATACGCGTAAGTCCTTCTCTATCTCAACGTAAAGATTGGTGTTGCCCAGACGAATTTTATCGCCTTTTGTCGGACCAAACAAGTTGTTATTCTCCTGTCTTGATATTGTCGCCATAGTCGTTTATTTTTTATCGTTATTTTT
>JAGBHS010000095.1 GCA_017935385.1 Tidjanibacter sp. | reverse complement strand
TTAGCATTACTATTTTCCTGAAATCTTCGATTTTGTATGCAAATTGTATGTGATAAAATTACATAAGAACCACGATATACGCGAGTAATAATTTGATAATTAGGTAGATATTTTAGGTTGTCGAATTGGCAGCTGATTTACTCGACGTAAAAAATTATAACTGATTAAAAAATTGGCGAAGACAGTTTGTAAGAGGACACAAGAGGTTTGTTCGTAAAAATTTCTCCTGTTGCGGGTTGTCGGAACCGAAAACAAAACACAATGGCACAGATCAAAATCACTTTCCCTGACGGCAGCATTCGTGAGTATGTCAAGGGAACCACTGCATTGCAGATCGCAGAGAGCATCAGCACCCGTCTGGCTCAGGAAGTAATGTCGGCAACCGTAAATGACGAGGTTGTTGATTTGCAGTTACCTTTGGAGGAGGACTGCTCTCTCAAACTTAACAAATGGGAAGACGAGGGTGGCAAACGTACCTTCTGGCACACATCGTCACACATCCTGGCTGAGGCATTGGAGAGCCTCTATCCGGGCATCAAATTCGGTATCGGTCCGAGCATCGAGAACGGATTCTATTACGATGTGGACGCACCGAAACCCATCACAGAGGCCGACCTCGCTGTTATTGAGAAGAAGATGGAGGAGTTGGCACGTTCGAAAGAACAACTCGTACGTACAGAAATCAGTAAAGCAGAAGCTCTCGCCACTTTCACCGAAAAGGGCGACGAATATAAACTGGAACTTATCAACGCATTGGAGGATGGAACCATCACGTTCTACACCAACGGTCAGTTTACCGACTTGTGTCGCGGTCCTCACTTGCCCAACACCGGCATGATAAAGGCCATCAAACTGACCTCTATCGCAGGTGCTTATTGGCGTGGCGACGAGAAGAACAAGATGCTGACCCGTATCTACGGTATCTCGTTCCCCAAGAAATCGATGCTGGATGAGTATATGGCAATGATGGAAGAGGCCAAGAAACGCGACCACCGCAAGTTGGGCAAAGAGATGGAGTTGTTCCACTTCAGCCAGCGCGTAGGTCAGGGACTGCCCATGTGGTTGCCGAAGGGAGCAGCTTTGAGAGAGAGATTGGAACAGTTCTTGCGCAAGGTGCAGAAGAACTATGGCTACGAGCAGGTTATCACCCCGCACATCGGTATGAAAGACCTCTATGTAACCTCGGGTCACTATGCAAAATACGGCAAAGACTCGTTCCAGCCCATCCATACCCCCGACGAGGGCGAGGAGTTCCTGCTCAAACCCATGAACTGCCCGCACCACTGCGAGATTTATCGTTCGAAACCCCGTTCATATCGCGACCTGCCCATCCGTTTCGCAGAGTTCGGTACGGTATATCGCTATGAGCAGAGTGGTGAGTTGCACGGACTGACACGAGTGAGAGGCTTTACTCAGGATGATGCCCACCTGTTCGTTCGTCCCGACCAGTTGTTGCAGGAGTTTGAGAACGTTATCGACATCGTGCTCTACATCTTCAAGACATTGAAATTTGAGGAGTACACGGCACAGATTTCGTTGCGCGACCCGAACAACAAAGAGAAATACATCGGTACAGACGAGAACTGGGAGAAAGCCGAGAACGCCATCATTCAGGCCGCACAGGAGAAAAACCTCAATACGGTTGTCGAGTATGGTGAGGCTGCATTCTACGGTCCCAAGTTGGACTTCATGGTAAAAGATGCCATCGGCAGAAAATGGCAGTTGGGAACCATTCAGGTGGACTACAACCTGCCCGAACGTTTCGACCTGAACTACAAGGGTTCGGATGACAAACTCCACCGTCCCATCATGATTCACCGCGCTCCGTTCGGTTCGTTGGAGAGATTCGTGGCGGTATTGTTGGAGCACACGGGCGGCAAGTTCCCCTTGTGGCTGACTCCGGAGCAGTGCGTGGTATTGCCCATCAGCGAGAAGTACAACGATTATGCACGTGAGGTATGCAAACAACTCAACAACGAAGACGTACGTTGCGAAGTTGATGACCGTAACGAGAAAATCGGAAGAAAAATCCGCGACAACGAGATCAAACATATCCCCTTCCTGCTCATCGTGGGTGAGAAAGAGGAGAACGAGAAGACCGTTTCGGTACGCCAGCAGGGTGCCGGCGACAAAGGCTCGATGCAGATTGGTGAGTTCGCCGCAATGATCAATAAACTTGTAAAAGAGGAGATTGAATAATAAAAAATTTCGATAAGACGTAATAACGAAAAAAATTTTATTATATCTTTGAGAAATCAAGAAAATAAACGATGGAACGGGAGGGATAAACACCTCCCGACCATCAACAAAAAACAAAAGGGAAACTAACTATTTAGGAGGACACAGCTATAAACAACACTAAACCTTTCCAGCCCGCAAGGAACAATGGCGGCAATGGTGGCGGTCGTCCCGACAATCGCCAGCAGCAGGGCAAACAACAGGCCCAAAGTTCCACCCGTATCAACGAGCAGATTACTGCCCCCACTGTCAGAGTGGTGGGAGATGAGCTCGAAGGCGCTCAAGTAATGTCCATCAAGGAGGCTTTGCGTCTGGCAGAAGAACTCGAAGTGGATCTCATCGAGATATCGCCCAAGGCAGATCCCCCCGTATGTCGCTTGGCTGACTACCAGAAATATCTCTATCAGCAGAAAAAGAAGGCCAAAGAGATCAAGGCGAAACAAGCCAAAGTGGTGGTAAAAGAGATTCGTTTCGGTCCCCAGACCGACGATCATGATTACAACTTCAAGTTGCGTCATGCACAGAACTTCATCAAAGAGGGTGCAAAGGTGAAAGCCTATGTTTTCTTCCGCGGTCGTTCAATCGTATTCAAGGAGCAGGGCGAAATTTTGTTGTTGAGATTTGCCACCGATTTGGAAGATATCGCCAAAGTGGAGATGATGCCCAAGTTGGAGGGTAAGAGAATGACCATTATGTTGGCCCCGAAACCCCGCAAATAATCTTTTATTAAAACATAAAAGGGATTTCAAATGTTTCACGTCAACGGGATTGGTTCGCTATTGGAACGTTTGGAGAATAAAAAAAGGAGAGTTTTTGACTCTCCTTTTTTATTTATAGTATAGTCCTCGCTTAAAGCCGGTCAAGACAGCGACGGATAATCTCAACACTCTCGCGCACCTCCTTCTCCGAGATAGTAAGCGGAGGCGAAATGCGGAAAGCGGTGTCGCAGAACAGGAACCAGTCACTCAGTATACCCTCTTGCTTGAAGAGTTCCATGATGCGATACAACTTCTCACTCTCACCCAACTCCACAGCCAGCAACAGACCACAGCGACGAATCTCCTTTACGGCAGGATGATCCCTCAACAGACGTTCATACAAACGCCCTCGGCGTTCTGCCGCCGCGGGCAGATTGTGTTTCAGTATATAGTCCATGGCTGCCAGGCCCGCGGCGCAACACACAGGATGTCCTCCGAAGGTGGTTATGTGGCCAAGAACGGGATTGTGGGTCAGAGAGCCCATTATCTTCCCCGAACTCATGAAACCACCCAACGGCATACCGCCACCAAGAGCTTTCGCAAAGCAGACAATATCGGGTGTGACCCCATATTTCAACATGGCAAACAACTCGCCCGTACGGCCAAAACCAGTCTGTATCTCATCAAAAATCAGCAAGGCTCCCACCTCCGTACAACGCTTACGCAATGCTGCCAAATAGCCCTCGGCAGGCAGACGCACTCCCGCTTCGCCCTGCACCGGCTCCACCAACACACATGCCGTTCGACGAGTAATATGCTGCAAATCATCAAAGTCATTATAATTCAGTTTGCGCACATCGGGCAACAACGGCCTGAAAGCATTTACATACTCCTCTCCACCCATCACACTCATCGCTCCATGCGTCGATCCATGATAGGCATTACGGAACGATATCATCTCCGAACGTCCCGTATATCGCTTGGCAAGTTTCAATGCTCCCTCAATGGCTTCCGCCCCCGAATTGAGGAAATAGACCGAATCCAATCCTTCGGGCGTATGTTCTGCTATAAGGGTCGCATAACGCACCTGCGGACTCTCCACCATCTCACCATAGACCATCACATGCATATAGTCGGCCGCCTGACGCTTCACCGCCCTCACCACATGAGGATTGGCATGGCCAACATTGCTGACCGAAACCCCCGCAACAAGGTCGAAATATCTCTTACCCTCGGGCGTGTAGAAAAAACTGCCCTTCGCTTTCGCCACCTCGATCAACAGCGGACTCGGCGAGGTCTGCCCCACATGTTCCAGAAACTGTTTTCTCAATATCTTTTCCATTGCAATCTTTTTGCTGTCTGAAAATAACTCTACTTACATTCAGCCGAGAAACCGCGCGACAAAATATTCTCCGAATCCTTCACGCTGCCCATCACCCACTCATACAACAACTGCATCCTGTCACGTTCCGACAACTGCCACTCCACACCACTCTCACGCAGACGCGTAGAGAGTCGTTGTAACAAAATAGCCGCCGATGCCGACACATTCAGACTCTCCACAAATCCGCACATCGGAATGAGCAGAAACTCATCGGCCGCAGCAATTATCTCATCACTCGCGCCCTCTTTCTCCGTTCCGAACACTATGCAGAACTTACCGCGTGTCACATCAAAAGTTTCTGGCGTATATCCATCCTTATGTGGCGAGGTGACAACAATACGGTAACCATCCTTTTTGAGCCTCTCAACCGCCTCCGTTGTGGATTTATAGCGATGTATATCCACCCACTTGTCGGTTCCGCGCACGATATTCACATTGGGTCGGAACCCGCAGAACATCTCTATCGCATGAATGTCCTGCACTCCGAAAGCCTCGCAATTACGCACCAAGGCACTCGCATTCTGCGGATGGAACGTATTCTCCATACACACCGTCATATATCTCGTACGGTGCTCCACCACCTTACGCATATTCTCAAATCGTTCCTCCAACATGAATCCCGACAAATAGTCAAGACGTGGCTGATACCACTCCACGCTATATTCTTCTCTGCTCTTTTTCACTGTCTGTATTTTCCGTCTTCGTCCAAAATTTTCAAATAACTCTCATAACGGCCAAACGCAATGTCGCCATTTTCCACCGCCTCCCTCACGGCACATCCCGGCTCATGAGTGTGGGTGCAATTATAGAATCGGCAGCCCTCGGCATGGCGCATGAACTCCGGAAAATAGTGCCACAGTTCATCGCCACCAATATCTATAAGGCCGAAACCCTTTATTCCCGGAGTGTCAATTATGTTGCTGCCATCGGCCAAACGATACACTCGCGAGAAGGTGGTTGTATGTTTACCCTTATGATGCACATCCGATATCTCGCCTATCTTCACCTCCGCATCGGGACTCAATGCCTTGACCAGCGTAGACTTGCCCACTCCCGAGTTTCCCGACAGCAATACGGTTTTACCTCTTACCGCCTCACGCACACGTTCCACTCCTTTGCCATGCAGTGCCGCCACCTTCACAACCTCATATCCTGCCAACCCATAGTCATGAACAAATTCCTCAACCGCCTCGTCGGCACTCTCCAACATGTCGCACTTATTCAGCACGATAAGTGCCGGAATGTGGTAAGCTTCGCACGTGACCAGAAAGCGGTCTATGAATTCGGGACTTGTACGAGGTTCCGTCAAGGTCACCACCACCAAGGCCAAATCTATGTTCACAGCAATGATATGCGACTCCTTCGA
>JAGBHS010000094.1 GCA_017935385.1 Tidjanibacter sp. | reverse complement strand
GCTCCGAAGAAGCGTTTGGGCTTGTGCAATGCATTGGCATCCACACCTCCCGAAAGCACTTTTCCTGATGCGGGTTGTACAGTGTTATATGCGCGCGCTAGACGGGTAATGGAATCCAAAAGAATCACTACGTCATGACCACATTCAACAAAACGTTTTGCCTTGTCAAGCACCATTTCTGCCACTTTCACGTGGCGTGCAGCCTGTTCGTCAAATGTCGAAGCAATCACCTCTGCTTTTACATTGCGGGCCATTTCGGTAACCTCCTCGGGACGTTCGTCAATAAGCAGCACGATAAGGTATACTTCGGGATGGTTGTCGGCAATAGCATTTGCAATCTCTTGCAACATCATTGTCTTACCGGTCTTGGGCTGCGCTACAATCATTCCTCGCTGTCCCTTACCGATGGGGGCGAATAAATCAACCACTCGCATCGACATGTTATTGTGACCGTTGCCGGTAACATTGAATTTCTCGTTCGGGAACAACGGCGTCATATACTCAAACTGCATTCTGTCACGAATCAATCTGGGCTCCAAACCGTTTATCTCCAATGCTTTAACCAACGGGAAATACTTCTCGCCCTCTTTTGGAGGTCTGATGGTTCCTCTTACCGTATCACCCGATTTAAGGCCGTAATTCTTGATCTGTGAGGGTGAAACATATATATCATCCGGCGAGTTGAGATAGTTGTAGTCTGCCGAACGCAGGAAACCATAGCCATCGGGAATTATCTCCAAAACACCTTCTCCTTCAACCTCTACACTGTCTAAATCAAATTCCAGACGATCCTCTTGTTGCGGTTGTTCTTCGTTGGTGTTTTTTTGTCTCTTTTCGTCTTTGTTTTTTGAGCCATTTTTCTCCTGCTCATCAACAACCTTGCTTTCAGTGTCATCACTCTCGGCAATCGTTGCGGTTTCTACCTTCTCTTCTTTTGCAACCTTGACTCCTTTTACTCTCGGCCTGCCTCTTTTCTTTGATTTGGATTCCTCGGCTTTGGGCTCCTCAGAGGTTGTGATTGCAGGCTCTTCTGGCTGAGAAACGGGCTTTTCTTCGCTATTCTCTTTCTCTTTTTTGTCGTCGCCAATGCGTTTTCGGGGACCACGTTTCTTTGTCGGAGCTGCGTTATCCTCTTTTTTGTTTTGATTGTCACCAGGCGTGGCGGCAACCTCCATTATTTTGTTTATCAACTCGTTTTTTTTCAGCGATTCGTTTATGCCCAATACTTGCGCTATTTGACGTAATTCGGCTAAACTCTTCTTTTTTAATGCATCAATGTCTTGCATATGGTAATTGGATATTATGTATTTTGCGTGATTATTTGCAGTCGAACTGACTGCGTATTGAATTATAGTCACCGCAAATATAATCTTTTATTTTTAAAAACCCACTTTTGCCTCGCCTTGACGTATTTTTTTCAAAACTTCCTGTAAATCTTCCGGAGTATCCACAGCTATGGTCTCCGCTGTCGTTTCCAATGCTTTGATTCGGTATCCGTTCTCCAACCAACGCAACTGTTCCAACGATTCGGCCTTTTCGAGTATACCCATAGGCAGTTTTGTTATTTGACGCAGCACCTCGCAACGATAGGCATAAAGACCGATATGCTTGAAATAATCGTGCTTGTATTGCCACTCTCCCTGCTCCTCATTTCGCAGATAAGGGATAGTTGCACGGCTGAAATACAGGGCATATCCTGCTGCCGAGGTCACCACCTTCGGGGAGTTGGGATTGAAAATGTTCTCGCCGGGCGTAAATTTCTTCACCAATGTAGCAATCTGTGTCCCTGCATCATCAAAAGCCTCACGTATCTTGGTCAGATGCTCGTGCGATACAAAAGGCTCGTCCCCCTGCACATTTACCACCACATCAAATTGTTCTCCACTCTCCGCTTCAAACTTATCAAGCGCCTCGGCACAACGATCCGTGCCGCTTTTGTGTTCGGTTGATGTCATGACAACTTTGCCACCGAATGCTTTTACTGCCGCCTCAATTCGTTCGTCATCCGTTGCCACACAACAACAATCATACAATTGTGCCACACGTTCATAAACTCTTTGAATCATAGGTTTGCCATCAATGTCTGCCAAAGGCTTGCCAGGGAAACGCGAAGATGCATATCGCGCCGGAATTATAGCTAAAAATTTCATATGTCTGAATGAATTAAAATTTCAACAAATGTAACAAATTTCTCGGTAAGAAAGTATATTTGTATCATGATTGGCAACAAAACATATTTCGTTGAACTTTTCGGTCAGTTGGGGGACAGATTGAAGAATGGTGTGCCCCGACAGATAGTTTCAATGGCTTGTAAGGAGAACACATGGTTCACCCCACGAAACATAACTACTGCCATAGATGCCATCTGCCAACAGATGTTGGAGAGAGAGAAGATTAGGCGATGGTTGGCACAATACGACAACAGATATGATACGCCAAAGAGAGTTGGTGTTGTTATGGCGGGCAATATTCCGGCCGTAGGTTTTTTCGATTTGATGTGTGTGTTGTGTGCCGGTCATGAGTGCGTGATAAAGATGTCATCCAAGGACACCGTCTTAATGAACTTTATTATTAAAGAATTGCGCGCCATCGATCCCGAAATACTGATTAGTGTTATGAACGACAACTCGGCGCTTGATGCCGTCATTGCAACCGTCAGCGACAATAGCGCCATATGGTTTAAGTCACGATTTGCCGACATGCCAATGCTCTTGCGCGGAAGTATGCACTCGCTGGCTCTGATAAAAGGCACAGAGAGTAGGGAAGAGCTGAAAGGTCTGACACAGGACATCTTTCTGCATAGCGGTCTGGGGTGTAGAAACGTGAGTACCTTGTTGGTGCCGCGCGACTATCCCATAAATGTGTTGGCGGAGGAATTAAATTCAGGTCGTGATTTGGTTTCGTCTCATTATTTGGGCAACTATCGCCAGACAAGGGCTTTGTATCAAATGAGAGGGGAGAGTTTTATTGACGGAGATTTCTTTGTGCTCAAAGAGTCTGAGGAGTTCCCTTCCGACCGTTTGAGTTGCATCACATTCAGACGCTATGATGATGTTGGTCAGGCAAAAGAGTGGATAGCGCAGAATATAGCAGATATTCAGTGTGTGGTTGGGGATGTTCCATTTGGAAGTGCTCAATACCCCGCACTTGATGATTATCCCGATAGAAAAGATGTGATGACTTTTTTGATGGGGATATAAATTTTATGTATTTTTGTTTAGAAAGTTGGAAAAATAGGGGATAGGAATACGGGAATCAGTAATGTCAGTATTTCGCCCCACAAAAGTTTTTGTTTAAAAATGTCGATGGTTTTTCAGTTTAGAATGTTGAGTGACGAGAGCGATGTGTTCTTGCGCGACTATGAGGTTATGTATGACATGACCCTGCTCGAATTTTGTGATTTCATTTGTAAAGATATGAAATATGATCCGATGAGTATGTATTCGTTTTTTACGGCCGATGCTCGTTGGGAGAAGATACAGGAGTTTACTTCGGAGGATATGCATAACGAAGATGAAGAAGACGGTCCGATGCCTATGGAGAAGGTGATGCTGGGACAACTTATTCATAATAATCACGATCGTTTGATATTCACTTTTGATATGTTTGGCGACCGTTCATACTTCCTTGAACTTACGGGGGCAAAGGAGGCCGAAGAAGGTTTTGAATATCCCCGTATAATGTTTTCACATGGCGAGCCGTCAGATCAGTTTGATCCTGAGATGAATTTTGAGGAGATGTCAATATTCGATGAGGTAATGAGTGAATTTGACGAATTTGATGGTGACGACACCTATGACGACGAATACTAATCTGCCAACACTGATAGTTATTGTAGGCCCTACCGGATCGGGAAAAACGGATGTTTCAATAGAACTTGCCGAATATTTTTCTGCACCTATTATTTCAACAGATTCAAGACAAGTATTCAAAGGACTTCCGATTGGTACGGCACAACCAAGCGAAGAACAATTAACACGTGTAAAGCATTACTTTATTGCCGATCGTGAGATTACGGATGAGTATACGTGTGGCATGTTTGAAAAGGAGGCTCTGGAACTATTGGAAAAGCTGTTCAAAACCCACGATTATGTTGTGGCTGTCGGAGGATCAGGATTGTATGTGGATGCTCTGTGCAATGGGTTGGATCAATTGCCATTGGCTGATGGTGCCACAAGAGAACAATTGTCTTACCGTTTAGAACACAATGGTATAGACGATTTACTTAAAGAATTGAGGGAGCTTGACGAGGATTATTACAATCAAGTAGATCGCCATAATCCGGCACGAGTAATGAGAGCATTGGAGGTTTGTCTTGTCAGTGGCAGACCATATTCTCAACAACGAAAATGTCAAAAGGCAGAACGTCCGTTTAGAATTGTAAAGATAGGTATCAATATGAATCGCGAGATTCTGTATGACCGCATCAATCGCCGTGTGGATATGATGATTGAGGCGGGGCTGGAACAAGAGGCTAGGGCCGTCTATCCTCATAGAAGCTTAAACTCTTTGCAAACGGTTGGCTACAAAGAGATGTTTGAGTATTTTGATGGCAATATATCATATGAGGAGGCTGTGGAATTGATTAAACGCAACTCACGAAGATATGCCAAAAGACAGTTGACATGGTTTAATAGGGATAAAGAAATAGAGTGGTTTGAGAATAAAGAGATAAAAAAAATGCAAAATTTTCTCGAAAAATTTGCAGAGAAATAGAAAAAGCGTATATTTGCACTCGCAAACGCAAGGAAATGTGGAAATAGCTCAGTTGGTAGAGCACAACCTTGCCCAAAGAGGATAAGAATTTCAACCTTGGCAAGGAGAGCGAAACAAAGGAGTAAATATAATTGCGGAAATAGCTCAGTTGGTAGAGCACAACCTTGCCAAGGTTGGGGTCGCGAGTTCGAGTCTCGTTTTCCGCTCAAACGAAGAAAAGCAGTCCTATGGGCTGCTTTTTTTGTTTGACACGATGACCCACCACGAAGCGAAATTTCTTGATGCTTTGCAGAGGGAGATTGACGGAGTTAATGTATAAATGCTACCTCTTTGTTACCGATATCATAAAGGTTACGGCTACAATGGCAATACCTATGCCGACAACTATGTTGGTGGTAAGTGGCTCGCCAAACATCAGCGTACCGACAAGAATGGCGGTAATAGGCTCAAATACGCCAAGCACCGAGGCCTTTGTTGCGCCAATATTGCGCGTTGCAATAGCGAGAGTGGCTGTCGAGACAATAGTCGGCAACAGAGCTAATCCCACCAAGTTTAGCCAATCGTCACTTGTCGTTATGCCCGCTGTGATTGCGGTATCCGAAAAGGCAATTTTACCCAAAAATATCACCGTTCCAACTGTCAAGGCGTAGAATGTGAGTAGCGTATTGGATATATCTGCGATAGCCTTGCTGCGGTTGATGATGACGATAAAGAGTGCATAGACCAATGCCGAGCCTAACGATAGTGTAATACCAATAGGATTTATCGCCTCGCCGCCACTGCCCTGTGTCATAACAAGCACGCCTCCAAATGTTGCGGCAATGGCAAGCCACACGGGCCACGAAGGCACGACACGCAGAAAGACCATAATAATCGCTACCAGCACGGGATAGAGAAATATCAGCGTAGTCGCCAATCCCGATGCGATGTAGTTGTACGCCTCAAAGAGAAATAAACTGCTCGATGTATATAATAGACCAAGTACAAGCAATACACTCGCCTGCTTTGCCGTAATCCTGAAACTCTGTTTTGTGAGCAGAAGAAACGCACCAAGCAGAACGACGGCAAATGAATATCGAAAGAAGAGTATCGACTCGATGGCCGCTCCCTTGTTCATCAACGGC
>JAGBHS010000093.1 GCA_017935385.1 Tidjanibacter sp. | reverse complement strand
TCTTGTCCCACGGCTCCTCCAATATCTTCAACAATGTATTGGCCGACGAGGCATTCATTCGTTCCGGCAACCATATAATCACAATCTTATACTCTGCCTCGAACGATTTATAAGACAACTTCTTGATTATTTCGTTGGCATCGCCTCGTGAGATGAGTCCCTGTTTGTTACCCATCTTTATCTCGTCATACCACTCCTGCTCTCCGAAATAGCCGCCCGTCGTACCGATAATCTTACGCCAACGTTCCAGATAGGTGGCCACGGCACTGCTCTCCTTGTCGGGCACATTATAGGGATAGAAATAATGCACATCAGGATGCATCAACTCCGCACTCTTTCTGCACGAAGGACACTCTCCGCACGAATCGCCATCATGACGATTCGTACAGTTCACATACTGCGCATAGGCAAGTGCCAACGGCAACACGCCCCAGCCACACTCGCCACTGAAAATCTGGGCATGGCTGATGCGACCCTCATCGACACTCCTGCGAAGCACCGCCTTTATCTCCTCGTGTCCTATGACGTCGGCAAATTTCACTCCTGCTCCTCTCCTTTCCTTATGCTACGTCCCTCTTTGATGATGTTCCACACCATCGCCACAATCAACAGCGCGCACACCACAATGCTGCCCACAAGCATAGCCTTGATGACCGCAGGGTTCAAATCAAACGTCATGATAAAACCGTCTATCACGATGAGCAACATACCCAATGTCAGCAACCATGTGTTCAGATTGCTCTTTTTTCTTCTATTGCGTTTCTGTACCATTTTCTCTCTCCGTTTTTCATTTCATTTTTCGCCCATTGCTACTTGTTCGGAAATCATCGGCCCGTACTGCCGAATCCGCCTGCTCCGCGAGCCGTCTCTCCCAACTCGTCTACCGGCTCCCACTCTGCCTTGGCATGCGCCGCCAACACCAGTTGGGCTATTCTCTCGCCCGGTTTTATCTCAAACTCGTCGGCCGACAGATTGACCAGAATAACCTTGATCTCGCCTCTGTAATCGGCATCAATGGTACCCGGAGCATTCAACACCGTAAGTCCGTGTTTCGCCGCAAGTCCGCTTCTCGGACGCACCTGAATCTCATATCCCTCGGGAATCTCCACATACAGTCCCGTCGGAATCATGGCTCTCTCCAAAGGTTTCAGCACCACACTCTGCTCCATATCGGCCTTCACATCCATTCCCGCCGAAAGCACAGTCTCATACTGCGGCAAATCGAAGCGCGACTTATTGATAACTTTCACTTTCATAACTCTTTATCTTTTTCTGATTATTGATTTCATCAATCCTTTTACGTCTATCCTCTCCCTGCGCACCGCATAGAAAACAAACAGACACAGCAACAACGCGCTGACTCCGTAACGCAACCACATAGCACTCTCGGCACACAACATACCCACGCCATACATCGCGGCACCAACTGCCAGATACTCTCCCATACGTCGCAAGTCATAGTTGATGGGATAGTGACGCTGATTCAACGCATAACTTACCGCCACCATCGCCGCCTCGCATATCAATCTCGCCAGCGCCGCACCGAAATAGCCCAGCTTAGGCACCAACATCACATTGAACACCACCGTAAATATCAACCCCACACCCGTGACATATATTGCATACTTGGTGGCTCCCACCTGCTTGTACCAGAACGACAGGTTAAGCACCACCCCCGACAACATATTAGATACCAACACCACCGGCAGGATATATATTCCCTCCCTGAAATCACGTCCCACAATCAGCGCAAACACGTCGGCAAACAGAGAGATTGTCAGGAAGATCAGCACCGACACCAACACGAAATATTTCAACGCCTCGGCATTTGCCTCCTTAAACTCCTCCTTCTTGAAGTCGGCCAAAAAGAACGGTTCGGCAGCCAAGCGGTACATCTGCGTAAACATCAACATCACCACACCGATCTTCACCACCGCACCATACACTCCCAATGCCGCCATCGCCTCGCCCGCCGGCATAAGATATTTGATCATCTGACGGTCGATATACTCATTGGCCGTACCCGCTATGCCGCTTATCAACAACGGCAACGAATAGAGCAATATTTTGCGAAGCAGTTTCTTGTCGATGCGAGGCATGATGCCGTCACACGAAGGCAACAACATCACAAACGTGACCGCACTCGCCACCAGATTGGCTATGAACGCATAACCGGCATCCACCGACGACTCATATACCGACCACGATTCGGGCAGCCAGTTATACAGCCACACACACAACACCAGATTGATTACCACCGACAACAGTCTGACAACCACATATTTCATTGCACGTCCCTGCTCTCTCAACCGCGCAAACGGGATAGCATTAACCACATCGAAAAAGACAATCAGACCAACAATCCATATATAAGAAGGCGTATCGGTATATCCCGTCAGTTCGGCCACCTGCGGGCGGAACAACATCACTGCCACAAAGAAAATCGTCGCAGCCAATCCCACCGCACCCCAAGTCGTGGCAAAGACCTTTCGTTTTTCATCATCATTGGCAGCCTTGGCGGCAAAACGGAAATATCCCGACTCCATTCCCATCGTCAGCACAATGAGCAGAAACGGTATCAGAGCATAAATGTCGGTGATGACTCCGTACTCGGCCTGCAGCATGATGCGGGTATAGTAGGGTACGAGCAGATAGTTCAGCAGACGTGCCACCACGCTGCTGATTCCATATATGGCGGTCTGTCCCGCAAGTTTCCCCAATGCTTTCATTTTCATTCTTTTTTGAGAGCCTTATGCCTGTCACATCCTGTCAATCAAGAGGTTATCATACAGCAAGAGCCGCACCCTCTTCACCTCGCAACAAAGCACATTTACCCCACATTGTTTAAAAAATCAAATATACTAAAAATTTTTAAACAACAGACCCTTTGCGGGGCGAAAGAGTGACATCACCACTCAACTCACTCCCCAAACCACAAATGACTTACTAATGAAGAAAAGGTGTTGCAAGGCGAAAAAGTAACACCACTACTCACCTTTCTCCCAAAACCACAAATAACTTACTACTGAAAAAAAACTTGCGAAACCACGAAAGTCTCGCAAGCTTTTTTTATTCGGTTATTTTATTATTTACATCAACTCCTCAAAGTCAACCTCCGGCATGCTGGATACATCGAGTTTCGACTCTACTCGGTAGAATGTTATCGAACTATCTTTTATGGATATTGTGATGGAGCTCTCGTCATTCACTCTTATCAAGACCTCACTAAACAGCGATGAAGTGGTCATGATCTTGAATTCGTAACCGTTGAAGTCTCCTTCCGCAAAAGAATTGATCGGAATTGTCTGTTTCAAATTCCCCATAGGACTTGTTATTATGTATAATAAATTACCCTTAGAAGAATAATCTATGTCTAAAATGACCGGCATATCTTCCGTAGTGGTTATCCACTGCGATGAGGTAAGAATCTCTTTGTCGGAAGGTTCGTCGTCGTTGTTGCATGAAGTAATAATCAGGGTTGACATGGCAATCATCAATCCACAGCAGAATGTTGCAATTTTCTTAAAATTTTTCATGGCGTTCGGGTTTATTATTCTACAAATTATGTATGTCTATTAGTTATTTGCAAATATAACAAGGGGGGGGGAATTTTGCAATAGTTAGATTTATTTTTCGCCCGTTTAAGAGAAAAACTTTATCACATAAAAAAACAAAAGGCACTGCCACCTTCCAAGACCGCAAAAGACTATCTAATGAAAAAAGGTGTTGCGGGGCGAAAGAGTGATATCACTACTCACCTTACTCCCAAACCGCAAATGACTTACTAATGAAAAAAAGTGTTGCAAAACGAAAGAGTGACACCACCACTCACCTTACTCCCCAAACCGCAAATAACTTACTAATGAAAAAAAGGTTTGTTAAGGGTGGAGAGGAGGCCGCACGCAGCCTTGATATCCTCACCTCGCGAAGCACGAATGGTGGTCATGATACCTTTGCGGGTGAGCGCATCGCGAAAAGCAATCATGCGGTCATTGTCGGGACTGAAAAACGGAGAGTCGGGAATCTTATGAAAACGAATCAGGTTGATGCGGCATTTGAGCCCATCCAGCAGACGCGCCAATTCCTTGACATGCAACGCACTGTCATTCATCCCTTCAAGAACTATGTATTCGAAACTAACCCTGCGCTGATGGCTCCAATCATACTGTTTGAGCAACTCGACCACTGCCTGAATCGGATAGACCTTCTCCACGGGCATGATCTCAACCCTCTGATCGTGGAAAGGATTGTGCAACGACACCGCCAGATGGACATCACTCTCATCGAGGAAACGTTTCAGATTGGGAATCACACCCACCGTAGAGAGAGTGATACGCATAGGACTCCAACCGAATCCCCACGGCGCCGTCATCACCTCCAACGAACGCAATACCTCGTCCACATTATCCAACGGTTCACCCATTCCCATATAGACAATGTTGGTCAACCTATCCCTCTCAGGCAACGATATTATCTGATTCAATATCTCATTGGCGGTAAGACTGCCCGAAAATCCCTGACGGCCGGTCATGCAGAATTTACACCCCATCTTGCAACCCGCCTGCGACGAAACACACAACGTGGCTCGTTCCTTATCAGGAATATACGCCGACTCTATTTTATTGCCGTCAGCCACCGCAAAGAGATATTTCTTGGTTCCGTCTTCCGACTCCGATTCCACCAGCGGCGCCGACAATCCCAACTCAAAATTATCTTTGAGCAACTGACGGTTACGCAGCGAGAGATTACTCATTGAATCGATGTCGGTAACGAATTTGTCGTACAGCCACGCCGCAATCTGTGTCGCGGCAAATCGGGGCATTCCCAACTCTGCCACGGCATCCTTCAACTGCCCCAACGTCATTCCGTACAACTTTTTTTTCATCATCTCCTCCATTTTTTTGTCACAAAGACCTCTCTGTTCTATACCCCTCAATGCTCCCTCCGTCAAAATCCCTACGCCTGCCGTGAAAACCTTTTCGGCACAAATAATGCTCCTATTTCTCAGGCATAATCGTTACCCGACAAAGATACTACGTTTTTTTCAACCCACCGCAAAAATGCTCTCCAACACCAAAAAAATCACAAAATTCACCGTAAAAGGAAACGAAACGCCAAATAAATGAGGAGGAAACGGCAAAAAAAATGCAAACAATGTTTTGTTTTTATTTTTTGTTATTATCTTTGTAGGGATAAATAAGCCTTTCTCTGTGGAGGGAGGTCATTATGTTGTTAGAATTGATTGAAAAAACAATAACTAATGATTGAAAAAACAATAACTAAAATAAAGATTTAATATGGAACTGAAAAAAAATCCGAAAGCAGACCTCAACAAAAAGAGAACTCTTTTTCTTGAAATCGGTCTTGTTATCTCGCTAGGTTTTGCTATTGGTATTTTTACCGTTAGCCAGACAGAGAAAAAAATTGAGCAGTTGGACCTCGGTACAGTTGCTGACGAAATTGAGATGATCGACATCACTACTCAGGAGGAGCAGCAGAAACCCGAAGCTCCCGTGAAACAGTCAATTCAGGTTATCTCTGACATCTTGAACGTTGTAAAGAACGACACCAAGATTACCACTTCATTCGACTTCGCCGAGTTCGATGAGATGAGTGACATCAACATCGAGGCTTTCGAAATCGAGGTTACCGAAGAGGAGATTGAGGAGGATGCTCCGTTCCTTACCGCAGAGGTTATGCCCTCTTTCCGTGGTGGCGACCTTATGACTTTCCGTAACTGGGTTATGGAGCGTCTGCGTTACCCGACCATCGCACAGGAGAACGGTATCTCTGGCCGTGTTGTTGCACAGTTCGTTATCGAGCGCGACGGTTCTCTCTCGAACATCCAGATTCTTCAGAGCCCCGACCGTTCACTCTCTGACGAGGCTATCCGCGTTTTGCAGAACTCACCCAAATGGGAGCCCGGAAGACAGCGTGACGTTCCTTGCCGTGTTAAATACATCCTGCCCGTAGAGTTCAAGATTCAGGACTAATACGCCGGCGTAACGATTTATAACATGAGGGTTTCCTTGTCGGAAACCCTCTTTTTTGCCGATTATGGAATCATTTATTAAAACAGATTATCAGGAAAGAGCCGTATTGGTGGCCGTCATCAGAGACCGTCAGGACCAGAGCCAAACCGAAGAGTATCTCGACGAGTTGGAGTTTCTGGCCATGACCGCCGGCATCATAACCGTCAAACGTTTCACACAGCGACTCGTAGCTCCCCACTCGGGAACCTATGTAGGTTCGGGTAAATTGCAGGAGTTGGCGCAGTTCTGTGAGGAGAACGAAATTGATGTTGCAATCTTTGACGACGAGTTAACCCCTTCGCAAACCCGCAACTTGGAGCAGGGAATGAAGATCCGTGTCTCGGACCGAACACGACTCATCCTCGATATATTCATGCAACGAGCCACAACCGCCTATGCCAAAACCCAGGTACAGTTGGCACAATATGAGTATCTCTTGCCGCGACTGACCGGTATGTGGACCCACCTCGAAAGACAGCGAGGTGGTACGGGCACACGTGGTGGTGCAGGAGAACGTGAGATTGAGACCGACCGCCGCATCATCCGCAACAACATAGCCAAACTGAAAGAGGAGTTGAAAAAGATAGACAAACAGATGGCGGTGCAACGCAGCAATCGTGGCGGCCTGGTGAGAGTTTCGTTGGTGGGCTATACCAATGTGGGTAAATCCACCATCATGAATCTGCTTAGCAAAAGCGACGTCTTTGCCGAGAACAAACTCTTCGCCACGCTGGACACGACGGTAAGGAAGGTGGTGCTGGACAATCTGCCGTTCCTACTGTCGGATACGGTTGGTTTCATCCGAAAACTGCCCACCCAGTTGGTTGAGTCGTTCAAATCGACACTCGACGAGGTGCGCGAATCGGATTTGTTGTTGCATGTGGTGGATATTTCCCATCCTTCGTTTGAGGACCACATCAGGGTAGTGAAGGTCTTTGCGCGAGATTGGCGCAGGCGACAAACCCGTCTTTCTGGTCTTCAACAAGGTAGATGCCTACACCTATATACAAAAAGAGGAGGACGATCTGACGCCCGCCACCAAACAGAACATGTCGCTTGAAGAGGTGATGAACAGCTGGATTGCCAAGGACAACACCCCGTGCATCTTCATCTCGGCAAAGGAGAGAACCAATATAGACAAGTTGAGAAAGGATATATATGGTATGGTTCGTGAAATTCATGCCGGTCGCTATCCGTTCAACAACTTCCTGTATTAACCTCCCACAATCGCAACACTCGGAAAAGACACCATTAAAAGAATAAAGAATATGATAACAATCTTGAACAAGGAGAATACGGTTCTCAACGACTTTATCGCACAATTGAGAGATGTCACCGTTCAGACCGACAGTTTGCGTTTCCGTCGCAATCTGGAACGCATGGGCGAACTGACCGCTTATGAGATAAGCAAAAAGCTCTCTTATGAACCGACAAAAGTGGAGACCCCACTCGGCGAGTTGGATATCATGATGTGTAGCGACAAGGTGGTGCTTGCAACCATCCTGCGCGCCGGAGTTCCCTACCATCAGGGCTTCCTCAACATATTCGACAAGGCTGAAAGCACATTTGTTTCCACCTTCCGCAAGGTGAGCAAAGACAACTCGTTCAAGATAAACGTAGAGTATATCTCCAACTGTAATCTGGAAGGAAAAACTCTTATTCTGGTTGATCCGCTAATTGCCACAGGAGCCTCTATCGTAGTGGCTTACGAGGCGCTGGTTGAGAAAGGCGGTATGCCCAAAGACATCCACATCGCCACCATCATATCTAGTGAGGAGGGATTGGAGTTTGTACAGAAACGTCTGCCGCGCAACACCCACATATGGTGCGGTGCGGTGGATGAAGAGTTGACGGTACGTTCGTTTGTGGTTCCGGGCATGGGAGATGCAGGCGATTTGGCCTACGGTGCAAAGAAATAAATTTTTATTTCATGACTAAATCCGGCCCTATTATATTTTAGGACCAATCGTGACCATACTTTATTTCATGACGTATTATCCCAACCATCAAACGATCAGGAAACAAAAAAAAGAAAAAAATGAAGAAGAGAATATTATTTATAATAGCCCTGTTTTTCGGACTGACGGTGCTTTTCGCACTTCAAAAACCGCTATTCATGCTCTACAACCATGCCCTTGCCGAGGGAACAACGGCAGGAGACTGGCTGGCAGTGATGTGGAACGGTCTGTCACTCGACATGACCATCGCGGGTTATATCAGTTTGTTGCCCGTTCTGCTGGTTGTGGCATCGATATGGATAAAAGGACAATTTTGGAAAACGGTATTCAAATGCTATTTCGGGCTGATTGCGGTGGTGTGTTCACTGATTTTCATTGGTGACATGGCGCTGTATCCCTACTGGGGTTTCAAACTCAATTCGAGCATCTGGTTCTATCTGGCCTCGCCGAAAGATGCGGCGGCAAGTCTTGAATTGTGGCCCACGGTGATGCAGGTATTGTTCATTATAATCTACGTGTGGTTGTTCTACAAGGCTGTCACGCGATTCATCCTGCCCATCCTCTTCAAAGAAGAACAGCCCGACCGACGAATCCTCTCCACCGCCGTTTGCATCTTGTTGCTGGGTGTACTCTTCCTGCCCATCCGCGGAGGAGTTCATGCCTCGGTGGCAAACGAAGGAAAAGTCTATTTCAGTTCCAATATGTTCCTGAATCACTCGGCCGTCAATCCGTGTTTCACCTTGCTGGACTCGTCGATGCGCCAACAGAGTTATGCCGAACAATACCACTACATGGACAGCGAAGAGGCACGAAATATTGTTGCCGAACTAACGGCACGTCAAGAGGGTGTCGCCGATTCGACCCGCATGTTGTTGCGTACCGACCGTCCGAATGTGGTGTTGGTGATTCTTGAAGGTTTTGCAGGCACCACGGTGGGAGCCGTAGGTGGCGATAGCGAAATAACCCCCAATCTCAATGCCGCTGCTGCCGAAGGCGTCACGTTCAATCACATATATGCCAACTCGTTCCGTACGGATCGCGGTCTGGTGTCGGTGCTGAACGGCTATCCGGCACAGCCTGCCTCTTCAATCATGAAACATCCGGCCAAAAGCCAAACCCTGCCCGGCATAGCACAACATCTGCGTCAGGCCGGTTATCGTACCTCTATATATTATGGTGGCGACATTGATTTCACCAACATGCGTTCGTTCTTATACGGTTCGGGCTTTGAAAGCGTGACGGGACAAGACGGCTTGTCGTTCGATGCTCCGATGGCGCAGTGGGGATATGACGACAGACTGATGTGTAACTTCTTTGGCGACAAGGTGTTGGAAATCGCCGAAGAGAGTGACGAACCATTCTTCACCACGTTGCTTACATTGAGCAGTCATGAGCCGTTCGACGTACCGTACAGTCGCCTCGACCACCCTTACACCAACTCGGTGGCCTTTACGGATGATTGTCTGGGCGATATGTTCGAAAAACTGCGCAGTTCGGATATATGGGACGAAACATTGGTGATTCTGTTGCCCGACCACTCATTCCTGTGGCCCGAAACCATCACCCGTTGCTCGCCCGAGAACCACCACGTATTCATGGTGTGGACCGGAGGAGCCGTTGCCGAACCGACCATAGTGGAACGTACGGGTACCCAGACCGACCTCGCCGCCACCTTGTTGGCACAACTTTCACTGCCGACCGATGAGTTCTCATTCAGCAAAAACCTGCTGAACGAGAGTGCGCCCGAGTTTGCGTTCTACACCTTCTATAACGGATTCGGCATGATAGACAAAGAGGGTAATTCGGTTGTCTGGGACTGCACCTCCGACTCGGAAACCCTCGGTAATGGCGCGAACACCGACCAGCTGGCCACACAAGGCAAAGCCTATCTGCAAATGCTGATGGAGGATTTTGACAAAAGATAAAGTTTATACCTATTTAATATAAAGCGAGAGGTTTGACCACACAGGTCAAACCTCTCGCTTTTCGTTCCGATACCGCAAATTAAACGGTCATAATCTCTTTCTCTTTCTTTGCCACAAGTTCGTCGAGTTTCTTACCCATCTTATCAATGAGTTTCTGAGCCTCTTCCTCGCCACCTTTGGCCTCATCCTCGGGCATACCGTTCTTCTGTGCTTTCTTGAATGCATCGACAGCATCGCGACGGGCGCTACGCAAACCCACACGAGCACTCTCCGCCTCGTTACGCACCTGCTTTACCAACTCCTTACGACGTTCCTCGGTCAGCACAGGAACATTCAGTCTGATAGCCTCGCCATTGTTTGACGGGGTCATACCGATATTGGCATTGATAATAGCTTTCTCAATGGCTCCGATCATACCACGATCCCACGGCTGAATAAGAATAGTCTTTGCGTCGGGAATATTGACACTGGCCACCTGATCAATAGGAGTCTGCGAACCGTAATAGTCCACCGAGATACCTTTCAATACATTGGTAGAGGCCTTGCCTGCTCGTATACTCAACAGAGTTTCGTTAAGAAAGTCTATCGTTTTATTCATTTTCTCCTCGGCAACTTCGAGAATCAATTTACCTTCTTCTGTCATATCTTTTATAGTTTTATTCGTTTAACAACTCTTCAACCTTCTTCACAAGTTCATCAAACTCGGCAGGCTCATAACCCAAACCGATAGCGGCGATATTACCCTCCTTGTCGATGATGTAATTGCGCGGGATGTAATTTGTTGCAAAAAGGTCATACACCTTCTTCTCGGGATCCAGACCGGGAATGAAAGAATAACCGTTCTCGGCAAGGAAGTTCTTCACGGTTTCGGTCTCCTCGCCACGCGAGATGGGAATGAACACAAAGTCCTTACCTGCAAAATACTCGATAATCTCCGCCTCAACGCGTTTGAGCTCCTCGCGACATGGAGGACACCATGTTGCCCAGAAATTAACCCATACCACATCACCTGCATGGTCTGCAAGATTGAAAGTGGTTCCATCCAACTTCTCCACAACGAAAGCGGGTGCTTTGTCGCCCACCTGAACAACCGAGGTGGAATCAATCTGTGCCTCTTCTGCCGCCGCAGTTGCACCGGCATTAGCATTTCTGTTGCCGCACGCCATCATCAGAATGGCACTGGCGATAATCAAAAGTGTTTTCTTCATATCATTTACAATTTAACCAATGTTCCTATTTTCTCTCCCGCCAACACTTTTTCAAGATTTCCGGGGGTATCCATATCAAACACCATCAAGGGCAGTTTGTTCTCCTTACAAAGGGTGAATGCCGTCAGGTCCATGATTTTCAGACCGCGTGAATAGACCTCATCAAAGGTGATCTCATCAAACTTTGTAGCTGTAGGATCTTTCTCGGGATCGGCCGTATAGATTCCGTCCACACGCGTACCCTTCAACATCACATCCGCCTCAATCTCAATACCTCTCAATGCCGAAGCCGTATCGGTCGAGAAGTAGGGGTTGGACGTGCCGCCACCTATAATAACGATATATCCCTGCTCCATATACTCCAACGCCGCCGCCTTGGAATAATACTCGCCAATGGGTTCCATGCGGATGGAGGTGAGTACCTTGGCCTTCACTCCCTCCGACTCCAAAGCCGACTGCAATGCCAACGAGTTGATGATGGTGGCCAACATGCCCATCTGATCGCCTTTCACACGGTCAAAACCTTTACCTGCGCCCTGCAATCCGCGGAAAATATTTCCGCCACCAATCACTATTCCTATCTGTACGCCACTCTCGGCCACACGTTTGATCTGTTTGGCATATGAGCCCAAAACCTCTGTCGAGATACCTCGTCCTTCGGCTCCCGCCAACGACTCGCCACTCAACTTCAACAATATTCTTTTGTATTCCATCTGTATCGTAATTTTCTCTATTAAACATCAAATTCGTGAAAAGGTGGCAATAACGCGATCACTCCTCTCCCGCGATTCCCCACGCCTTTCGGTCCGTTTTTCGGCCACTTTGTGACAAAAGCGGACTATGTGGTTACGAAGATACAATTTTTTTCACAAAATACCCATTAATTCGTATATTTGATGAAGTTTGATATAGAATTTATGATTATCAAACCTTTAAGAAGAACTCACGTGAGAATTGGCAATGGATAAGAAAAAATACGATTGTCTGGCTGAGCCATATTCATCACGCTTTTCAAATAACTCTTT